>JBEANU010000083.1:0-4593 GCA_041165265.1 Bacteroidota bacterium
TATTTTATATTATACGTGATGGTTTAAGCTTTCTGCCAAATATGGATGATTTTTAGCTACTAATGGCGCTTTTTCCAATTCAGTGAATGTTCTCCAAATAATTATTCCTAAAAAGAAAATAGGTAAGCCAATTTCTTGTAAGCCTATTGTCCAATTATTACCTACGGTGCCAGGCATAATCATTTGATAATAATCAACCCAATGCCCAACAATAATTAATGCAGCCATGAATATTAATACATTTTTATTTCGCTTTGCTGTGTTTTTCATCAATACTAAAATTGGTGTAGCAAAATTAATGATCAAGTTGAGGAAGAATAATACTTTATAATGATCCATTCGTTGACGGAAGTAAATAGTTTCCTCTGGATTGTTGGAATACCAAATTAACATATATTGTGAATACCATAAATAGGTCCAGAATATTGAAAAGGCAAACATAAATTTACCTAAATCATGTACATGCTCATCGGTTACATTTTTCAAATAACCATTATTTCTTAGGTATTGAATAAATAACATCATTAATGAAATACCACTTACCAATGCGCTTACAAAGCAATACCAACCATACATTGTTGAATACCATTTGGCATCAATACTCATTAACCAATCCCATGATGAAGTAGAAACTGTAACTGCGAAGAATACTAAAAAGAAGCCTGCAAACCATCTGCTTTTTCTATAATTTTTCAATGAACCAGCAGCTGATGCTTCTTCTTGTAATGAATATTTACGAAATTGAATGGCGCATAAACTCCATACAGCTAAATAAATAACTATACGAGCCATGTAAAATGGAATATTCAAATAGCCAGTTTTACCTTCCAAAATTTCACGAGCTTCTGCATTTTTAATGGCAGGAATATCTAACCACATAAAAATATCGTTGTGGTGCCCAAAAATAATAATTGAAATAATTACTAATAAAAACCCTGCAAAAATTGGAACACATTGGCTAATGGCTTCAGGTATTCGTTTAATTACAACGCTCCAACCTGCATTTGCCATATAATTAATAGCTATAAAAAATACACTAATAAGGGTAATTAATAAAAAGAAAATTCCATTTTGCAACATTACAGCTAATGTTCTGGTTGAATTATGATCCATAAATACACCAGCTAAAAAGCCAAGTATACCTATGCCCATCATTCCAAAACTGATTGTTTTTAATTTTGATGGAAATTCAAATTTTTCATTCAAATCCACTTCTGTGTTGTGATGTCCCATTTATCTTTTGTTATTGAGTTATTTGTTATTGAGTTATCAGGTTACTAATGTACTCGTCAATTTTGTTTTTTTCTTAATCTGGCATAAATGCTTAAGATACTCTACTTTTATCATGAAGTAGCTATTATGCCTTTTTCTTGTCTTCCTTTTTTTCCTCTGATTTTGTTTTACTATTTTTAGCTACATAATCATTTTGTAATTGTTTTACGTACATAATTACTTTCCATCTTTCATTTGGATTTAATTGTGATGCATAGCTACCCATCATATTTCTACCATATTGGGTTACATAAAACATATGCCCTTCAGTATAAGCTAAATTAGCATCTGTAAAATAACTGAATGGTGCCCCCATCGGAAATGCCTTGTTATTAGCTGAAGTAACGGTACCATCAGCATTACCTTCTTTACCATGGCACGGAGAACAATAAATATCAAATAATCTTTTTCCTTCGTTTAAATTAATAACTGTTTTTTCTAAAGGATTGATATCAGCATCGCTAGCTTTTTCACCTTCAGGTGAAAATTCATGATGATATGGTTTGTATGAAGTAGTATTATCATACGTTTCATTTTTAAAAGGTAACATACCTTGTGCAGTAGGTACTGTACCTTGCACAGGCTGCAATGCACTAAATTTATTGCTTTTTCTGTTGGCTAAAATATCTGGATTTCTGCTTTCATCATAAGTTTCAACGGCCACAGATTTTACCATATCTGGCATATACTGTAATCCTGGTTTTTTTGCATCACGAAAACAAGATGTGATAGTCATTGCACTTAATGCTGCACCAATAATTATTAAGCTATTTCTTTTCATTTGCTTGATTTTGCTTTTGTTATTCGTTATTGAGTTATTCGTTATTTGGAAATTCAAAAAGTATTGTACTAATAACCACTAACAAGTAACTAATCACTTATATTTTATCCTAATTTATATTTATACCAATCTTCAATTACTTTGGTGTTTACTTCTTCGGCACCACTTTGTTTTAAAATATTGGTGATGTTGGCTTCGTTTGAATGTTCGTCAATTTCAATAGCCACTACCATTTTATCATCTGTTTGACGTAAATCCATAATATGTTTTTGAACTCCGGGTGCTAATCTACATAAATACATAAAAGTAGCCACCATACCTGCCGAGGCGCATAATACTGTTAATTCAAATGTGATTGGAATATAGGCTGGTAATGCCCAAAATGGTTTTCCGCCAAAATTCACTCTCCAATCAAATGTATTTGCCCAAGTTATAAAGCCTAAGGCAATGCTTGTTCCTGTAATACCATACATGAAACCAGCTATATGCAATTTACTTTCACGTAAACCCATAGCGGTATCTAATCCATGTATTGGAAATGGTGTAAATACATCATGAATTTTAATTCCTTTTTCCCTGATTTGCGGTACGCCATTTAGCAATATATCTTCATCGCCAAATATGCCTAGTAAGAATTTTTTGCTTCCCATTTTTCGTTATTAAGTTATTTGTTATTGAGTTATTAGGTTTTGCTAATGCTCAATTTTATTTTTCTATTTTCTATTTTTCACACCATGAATCAAAAGGCACAAAGTGTTTTTTGTTTTTAAATTAATGACTCATGTAAAATGACTTTTCAATTAGCATATTATCTAATTATTATGCTGCATCAACCGATTTTTCTTTATCTAATATTTGTTGTAATGCTGCTTCACGTGAAGGTGTATTGCCTGTTGCTTTTAACACGTGTTTAATTTCAGCTACTGCTATTACTGGAAAATATTTTGCAAACAATAAATATAAAGTAAAAAATAACCCGAATGTTCCTAAATAAAATCCAATATCAACCCAAGTTGGTGAAAACATATTCCAACTTGATGGTAAATAATCACGGTGTAATGATGTAACGATGATTACAAAACGCTCGAACCACATACCAATATTTACTACTATTGAAATAAAGAATGTCCAAAAAATACTAGTGCGTAATTTTTTACTCCAAAATAATTGAGGAGATACCACATTGCATAACATCATTCCCCAATAACTCCACCAATATGGGCCTAATGCACGGTTCATAAATGCATATTGCTCATATAAACTACCTGAATACCATGCAGTAAATAGCTCGGTTAAGTATGCACAGCCTACAATAGAACCAGTAAGTGTAATGATTCTATTCATTGAATCAATGTGACTTATGGTGATATATTCTTCTAGTCGTAATAATTTTCGGGTCATTAACATTAATGTTTGAACCATTGCAAAACCCGAAAACACCGCACCAGCCACAAAATATGGTGGAAAGATGGTGGTGTGCCAACCCGGAATTACTGATGTTGCGAAGTCAAACGATACAATGGTATGAACTGATAATACCAATGGAGTTGATAATCCTGCTAATACTAGTGATAATGATTCATGACGTTGCCAATGTTTTGCTGACCCTGTCCAACCGAATGATAATACACCATAAAATTTTTGTTGCCAAATTTTTTGAGCTTTATCACGAATTGTGGCAATATCTGGAATCAAGCCTGAATACCAAAACATTAATGAAACTGAAAAATAGGTTGAAATGGCAAATACATCCCACAATAATGGTGATACGAAGTTTGGCCATAAAGGGCCACGAGTGTTTGGGTACGGTAAAATAAAAAATGCCATCCAAACTCTACCCATGTGTAATACTGGGAACATACCAGCACACATAACGGCAAAAATTGTCATTGCCTCAGCTGCACGATTTACGCCAGTACGCCACTTTTGACGAAATAATAATAAAATGGCTGAAATTAATGTACCAGCATGCCCAATACCAATCCACCATACAAAGTTGGTAATATCCCAAGCCCAACCTACAGTTTTGTTGCTACCCCAAGTACCAATACCGTAGTAAATGAACCAAGTTACACAGAAAGCACCATATAACAACAATGCTACTGATAAACCAAATACCATGTACCACTCTTTAGTTGGATTACCAAAAATACTATTGGTAATATCATGAGTTACATCCTTGTAGGATTTATTACCTTCAACTAAGGGTTCCCGTAATGCTGATTCTTTAAATGACATAAGTTTTATAATTTGCTGATTAGCTATTTTGCTAATGTGCTAATTTATTATTTAGTTATATGCTGAAATGCTAAACTTAATTGATTAAGCTTAGCCTATTAATTTAAGCATGTTCTTTTTTTCCTTCATGATGCGCTTCATGAGCACCTTTACCCTCTAACCATGTTCCGGTTGTTTCTGAATTTCGGATTTTAGCTAAATACCCTACTGAAGGTTGAACATTTATTTCTTCAATTACAAAATACAAGCGTCCTTCATCTTCAGCATCATAAATTTTTCTTACTTCGCTTTCTTTATTATTG
>JBEANU010000084.1:0-2853 GCA_041165265.1 Bacteroidota bacterium
AGCAAACACTAATTCGAAAACAATACAGCAAAATGGAAGGGATAAATTTTGATTTTGGCAAAGGATTTATTTTCAGCAAACATATACCAAAGCTGTTGCCTCCATTCGATAGAATTTTTGAGATTTTCAAAGATTTGCTTACCCATACTTCGGGCGATATTGAAGAGTCATTTAACTGGCTGAAACTTTTAGATAAAGAGTATAAGATTTTTACACCCGAATACACCATTGAAGATTTTGAAGAAGACCTGAAGAAAAAAGGTTACATCAAAGAAGAAATTGAATTAGACGACGAAGGCAATACAGGCAAAGGCCCTGGCAAGAAATTGCTCACAGCCAAAATGGAAACTGCTCTTCGTGAATTTGCACTCGACCAGATATTTGGCAAACTTAAAAAAAGTGGAATTGGTAATCATCGAACTACAAAATTAGGTGTAGGCGACGAACGTGATGGCGAAAACCGAAGCTATCAATATGGCGATGATATGGCATTGCTGAATATGACTGAGAGTTTGAAAAATGCTCAGATTAATCATGGCATCAGCGATTTGAAACTGACAGAAGATGATTTGATAGTAGAAGAATCGAAACACAAAGCGCAAATGAGCACCGTGTTGATGATTGACATCAGTCACTCGATGATATTATATGGCGAAGATAGAATTACCCCAGCTAAAAAAGTAGCCATGGCTTTGATAGAATTAATTCATCGTAAATACCCAAAAGATACGATTGATATTATTGTATTCGGCAATGATGCTTGGCCAATTCAAGTAAAAGATTTGCCTTATTTAAAAGTAGGGCCTTACCATACCAATACCGTGGCAGGATTAGAGTTGGCAATGGATATTTTACGAAGAAAAAGAAATACGAATAAGCAGATTTTTATGATAACTGATGGCAAGCCAAGTTGTGTAAAATTGCCCACAGGTGAGTATTATAAAAACAGCAATGGCTTGGATGGTATGATTGTAAATATGTGTTTGGAAAAAGCAGCACAGGCTCGAAAGTTGAAAATTCCTATCACCACTTTTATGATTGCACAAGACCCTTATTTAAGGCAATTTATAGAACTATTTACCGAACAAAATAAAGGCAAAGCATTTCTCACTGGCTTGCAAGGCTTAGGCGAAATGATTTTTGAAGACTACGAAAAAAACAGAATCAAGAAAATATAATTTTTAAAACGATACACATTGAAACAGGAAATCACCTTTAAAGAATTAAAGAAATCAGGCTATGTTGATAAAACTATCAACGAAGAAATGAAAGCCAATTTGATTGAGAAATTAAAAGCCAAACAACCTGTATTTGCAGGTTTGTGGGGTTATGAAGATACCGTGATTCCTCAATTGAAAAAAGCCATTTTATCAGGTCATCACATCAATTTGTTAGGATTACGTGGGCAAGCAAAAACCAGAATTGCCCGTAATATGATTGAGCTATTGGATGAATACATGCCGATTGTAAAAGGTTCGGAAATTAATGATAGTCCGTTTCATCCTATTTCAAAATATGCGAAAGACTTGTTGGATGAAATGGGCGACAAAACGCCTATTGCATGGGTGCATCGTAGTCAACGTTTTTTTGAAAAACTAGCAACCCCTGATGTAAATGTTTCTGACTTGATTGGTGATATTGACCCTATCAAAGCAGCTACTTTAAAATTGCCTTATTCTGATGAAAGAGTATTGCATTATGGTATGATTCCCCGTGCTAATCGTTCGATATTTGTGATAAATGAATTACCCGATTTGCAAGCAAGAATTCAAGTTTCTTTATTTAATATTTTGCAAGAAGGCGATATTCAAATCAGAGGTTTTCAACTCAGAATGCCTTTGGATATTCAGTTTGTATTCACTGCTAATCCTGAAGATTATACCAATCGTGGAAGTATTGTTACACCATTAAAAGACAGAATTGGTTCGCAGATATTTACGCATTATCCTAAAACCATTGAGTTAGCTAGAAAGATTACGGAACAAGAAGCACATATTTCTGAAGCCGATAAAGCATTCATTTCTATGTGTGATTTGGCAAAAGATTTATTGGAACAAGTAGCTTTCACAGCCCGAAACAGCGAATACGTAGATGCTAAAAGTGGTGTAAGTGCACGATTAACGATTAGTGCTATGGAAAACTTGTATGCTGCTGCTAATTTGCGATTGATAGAAACGGCTTCAGAAAAAACCGCTATTCGTTTGGTGGATTTTGTTTCCATCATTCCTGCCATTACAGGTAAAATAGAATTGGTGTACGAAGGCGAACAAGAAGGCGCAGCGGAGGTTGCTCAATTATTGATTGACCAAGCCATTCTTACTGAATTTGAAAAGATATTTCCGAAGATTCCGAAGTTAGAAAAGCCAGGAGTAAAAACGGCTTATACAGATGTTATCAATTGGTTTAATACTAATTTTTTAGAACTGAATTATAACGATACGGATGAAGATTTTTATGCTTCATTAAATCAAATAACACCATTGGTAAAATTGGTAGATGAGTATGCGCCAGATTTTGTTGAACAAGATAAATTGTTCTGTATGGAAATGCTCATCTGGAGTTTGGCTATCAATAAAAAATTGGATAAAATGAATAACGAAAAATCGTTTTCGTTTTAGAATATTTTTCAAATTGATTAATAACCATTCCTAATTACATGCGCTACTTTTTACACGAACTACAAACCAGAAATGAGTTGCTTTTTTGGATAACTGTTGTTCATTTTTTATTGGCTTGCTTTTATTATTTGCTTACAAAAATCAGTAACAAACAATTGGGCGGTGTAAATGTGTGGTTCAAGCCATTTAAGTTTGCAGCATCCAGTGTTTTGTATTTGGCTGGCATGATTTGGTA
>JBEANU010000085.1:0-5993 GCA_041165265.1 Bacteroidota bacterium
CATTTGAAATGTCTTGTACATTCAAAAATATATCTTTAAAGTAAATAAAATTCCAACCTACCAACTTAACATTCTTCCAAACCCCACAACCTAAAAATCTAGGCGCAAAGTCCCATCCAAATTGGTATTGCGCTTTGCGAACAAAAACTCTTTCGCCTTCGGGCAATTCATAACCATGTTCTTTTTCAAATTGCGCGTTTAGTTTTTTTGCTTCTTTAATGGTTGAATGAAAAATTATTTTTAGTTGGTTGTTTTTCAACTTTAAATTCTCTTTCACGTCTTTATTCCATTTCACAAACATGTTATCTGCTGCGATTATTTTTTCATCATTCAAATAAACATCAGCGTAAGTATCTAAGCCATCCAATTGCAATTCAATGTGGTGTTGCTTGAACAAATTTGAATCTACATCAAATGTGGTTTCATACACCCAATCCAATGTATCAATCCATTGAAGTTTCTTTTCATTATCAGCATAAAATGGGTCAGGGATTAATTTATTATCTAATAAATCTAAATGAATTGTGCCGGGTACTTTGGCAGGGAATCCATCGCCAAGGTTTGTGTCTAAACGAACATTCTCATTGCGGTTAGTGAGGACACTAACCTCGGCAGGGATTTTAAAATTCTTATCAGTGCAATAAAATTTCCATTGCACTTTATCGCTGTTGAGTGATTGCTCAATGGTTTGTGCTGCTGATATTTTAAAAACCAAAAAACATATAAGAAGCAGTTGAATATTTTTCATTAACAATGTTATTTAAGTTTACGAAATTTAAACATGTAAAAAGTAATCAAATGTATTTATTTTAGCCTCAAAATTTATTGAAAAATATTTCCATCAATACATGATAACAAAAATCAAATCACTCTTTCATTCCCATAAAATACTTTATTTGGTTTTAGGGATAGCTATATTTTTTATTAGCGCTGCTGCAACCGATAACTACTTTGAACTCAATAAAAATTTAGATATTTTTCAAACACTTTATAAAGAGTTGAATACAAATTATGTTGACCCAGTTAACCCTGATAAATTAGTAACAACGGGCATTGATGCCATGTTGGAATCGCTTGACCCCTACACCAATTTAATTACAGAAGATGATTTGGATAATTATAAATTTCAAACTACTGGCAAGTATGGTGGTATTGGTTCGCAAGTTCATGATGATGGCGAATACATTGTAATTGCTGAACCTTATGAGGGTTTTCCGGCACAACGAAATGGCTTACAAGCTGGTGATAAAATTATTAGTATTGATGATATATCCTGCAAAAATAAATCAGTAGCCGATGTGAGTAAATTACTGAAAGGTGTAGCTGGTACAAGTTTTAAAATTACTATTTCACATGCTGGCAGTACTGAAGAAATTACGAAAGAAATAAAACGAGAAGAAATTGCTATTAAAAGCGTATCGTATGTAGGAATGATAAATGATGAAATTGGTTATTTAAAATATTTACAATTTACGGATGAAAGTTCAAAGCAAATGAGTGATGAAATTAAGCATTTGAAAAAAAATAATCCTTCATTAAAATCATTAATAATAGATGTAAGAGGCAACCCTGGTGGGCTTTTGAATGAAGCGGTAAATATTGCAAACTTTTTTATACCACGTGGTTTTGAAGTGGTAAGTACACGAGGTAAAATGGATGAGTGGGCAAAAAAATATACCGCATTAAATATGCCATTGGATGTGAATATGCCATTGGCAATTCTTACCAATCATGGTTCAGCTAGTGCTTCTGAAATTCTATCAGGTGTAATTCAAGATTATGATAGAGGTGTGATTATTGGGCAACGTACATTTGGTAAAGGTTTGGTTCAAACTACACGGCCATTAGCCTATAATTATAAATTAAAAATAACAACTGCAAAATATTATATTCCAAGTGGTAGATGCATACAAGCTTTAGATTACTCACATCGCAATGCGGATGGTAGTGTAGGCAAAGTGGCTGATTCATTAAAACATCAATTTAAAACAAAAAACGGACGTAAAGTATTTGATGGTGGCGGCATTGAACCTGATATTAAAACAGAAGAAGTGGAGCTGAGTAAATTGGCTGAAGAGCTTTTAATCAAAAATATTTTATTTGATTTTGCAACCAATTATAAAATAAAACACTCCACTATTACAACCGCAAAACAATTTAGATTAACAGATGCTGAGTTTGATGAATTTGTAAATTTTGCATCTTCAAAAAATTTTGAGCACAAATCGGAAACTGAAAATGCAATGGATGCTTTTAAAAAACAAGCTGAAAAAGAATTGTATTTTGAAGATGTGAAAAATGAATTTGATGCCGTAAAAAATAAATTAACCCGTGATAAATCACAAGATATTTATCATAACAAAAAAGAAATTAAAGAGCTTTTAGAAAACGAAATTGTATCACGGTATTATTACCAAAAAGGTAGATTAGAAGCCGATTTCAACAATGACCCTGCTATCATAAAAGCCATAGATGTTTTACAAAATAAAACAGAATACAACCACATTTTAAATAGTTTAAAATAAATTAAATGAAATCAAACTATATTTATCTGATAGGCGCTGTAACACTTTTTTCAATTGCCATTTCATGCCAAAAGAAAAAGGCAAAAGAAATAATTGTTCCACCTACTACTTCACAAAATTTTTGCGATACAATCAGTTATGCAAAACATGTACAGATGGTTGTAAATATTTGCAGTGGCTGCCATACTAGTTCACCACGGCACATTATTACTGATTATGCCTCCTTTAAAGCTGAAATTGATAATGGTTCAGTGGTATTAAATTCATCCAATCATATTATTGGTATGGGTAAAGATATGTCGGCATCAGCTTATGCTGATTTAACTGCTTTGCAAAATAATCGTGTAAAATGTTGGATTGAAAACGGAATGAAAAATAATTAATTTTTTTTTGGAACATCATTTGAATTCATCTTTTAAAATAATCATCATGAAAAACATTTTAGTAATTATTGCACTTACAATTTTATCAGTATCTAACCTAAAAGCACAAAGTGTGTATGCTACCAACACAGGTAGCATTTCATTTTTTTCAGAAACAAAAATGGAAAACATTGATGCCGTTTCAAA
Source organism: Bacteroidota bacterium (assembly GCA_041165265.1). Classification (GTDB taxonomy): domain Bacteria; phylum Bacteroidota; class Bacteroidia; order Chitinophagales; family CAIODY01; genus CAIODY01. Next base: position 3,095 of record JBEANU010000085.1, read on the forward strand.
AATTGCCGCTGTAGCCATCAATATCAGCAATGGCAAAGTATTTTTTAAAGTAAAAAACACTTCGTTTATTTTTAAAAGTTCATTAATGCAAGAGCATTTTAATGAAAATTATATGGAGAGTGAAAAATTTGTGTACTCTACTTTTAATGGTGAAGTATTAGATATTAAAAAACATGACCTCACAAAAAACGGAACTTATAATGTAACAGTGAGTGGCAAGTTAAATATTCATGGAGTTGAGAAAGATTATACAACCACCGGAACCATTACTGTGGCTGATGGTTCAGTAACCATGAAAGCTTCATTTAAAATAAAAATTGAAGACCATAAAATAAAAATACCAAGCGTTGTAGGTGCAAATATTGCTGAAGATGTAGATGTAAAAGTTGCTGCTACATTAATCCCTAAAAAATAATCATTAAAATAATAAATCAATTGCATGAAATCAATATTCAGTTTAATTACAGCCATTTTTATTACCACTAACCTATTTGCACAAGATGATTTAAGTGCATTGTTTACTGAAGATAAAAAAACGAACGAGCCTGTTTCGGCTACATTTAAAACTTCACGATTGAACATGAGTCATTCAGTGGAAATAGTGGGTGCACATCAATTAGATTTTAGGGTATCACATAATTTCAGTGATTTTGGTTCGGGCACGGCTCATAATATGTATGGGTTTAATCAAATTTCAAATATTCGTATTGCATTAGAATATGGTATTAATAAAAACTTTACCGTTGGATTAGGCTCAAGTAAAGGCTTTGGCGAAGTGAAAGAATTGTATGATGGCTACTTAAAATATAAATTATTACGGCAAACCACCAACAATAAAATACCTGTAACGGTAACACTTTTGGGCGTATCAACTATTAGTGGTGTACATGCATCATCTGACCCAACAAGTGCTACCTATTTTACCACTTTTGCCGATAGAATAAGCTATTGCACACAAATATTAATAGCTCGAAAATTCAATGAAAAATTATCAGTTCAATTAATGCCATCCTATGTGCATCGCAATTTTGTAACATTTGCCGATAGTGAAAATGATTTTTTAGCAATGGGTATTGGCGCCCGATATAAATTTACAAAACGCAGCGCTGTGGTAATTGATGGTTACTTGCCCTTTAGCAAATACCGAACAGCACAACACAAAGTTGGCAACTATTATAATCCTTTAGGAATTGGTTATGAAATTGAAACTGGCGGACATGTATTTCATGTAAGTTTTGTAAATACTGGCGGATTGGTTGAAACTGATTTTATACCCTACAGCAACACCAGCTGGACAAAAAAATTTGGCGTACGTATGGGTTTTAATATTAGTAGATGGTTTACCATTTACTAGATTCAACAATTAATATTTAATCAACTGATAGAATAAAAAATAGTTGATTTTACTATCCCACTACAACCATTTACGTAGTTCCCCTTAAGCAATTGCGTAGTTTTACTTGTGAAAAGCGCTGCTGAAAAGGTTAGATTTGTAGTTATAACAACCACAACATCAAATCATGAAATCAGCTCTGTTTTCATTCAACAATCTGCAATTTATTAAACACCCTAAAAGCGATGAATTAATTGATTCAGAAGCGCAATTAATTTTAGGTTTTGGTGCAAAAAAAATATTTGAATCATCAGATATTTTTCGGCAATTAAAATCAAAATACCCAAAAGCTGAAATAGCCTTATGCTCAACAGCAGGTGAAATATATGATGCTGAAGTGATGGATAATTCAGTAAGTATTTCGGTAATGCAATTTGCTAAAACAAAAATAAAAACAGCAACAGTTCAAATAACAGATTTTGAAAACAGTACCGAAGCAGGCATTGCATTAGTAAAAAAATTAGATTTTAATCAACTGACACATGTATTAATATTATCAGATGGAGGCTTAGTAAACGGCAGCCAATTAGTAGAAGGAATAAATAGTATTGTGCAACATAAAATACCAATTACCGGTGGATTAGCAGGCGATGGTAAAGATTTTAATTACACACTAGTAGGCTGCAATGCAGCACCCAGCAAAGGCGTAATAGCTGCTATTGGATTTTATGGTGATGATATAAAAATTGCTCATGGTACATTAGGAGGTTGGGAAATGTTTGGCACCGAAAAAGTAATTACGCAATCTATCAATAATAAATTAAGTGAAATTGATAACAGCAGTGCATTAGATTTATATAAAACTTATTTAGGCAAATATGCTGATGAATTGCCTGGTTCAGCACTTTTATTTCCATTATCAGTAACCTTGCCAAATACAGATGTGCCCGTAGTTAGAACCATTTTATCTATTGATAATGAAGCCAAAACCATGACGTTTGCAGGCGATGTGCCCATAGGCTCAAAAGTTAGATTTATGAAAGCAAATTTTGATAAATTAGTAGAAGCGGCAAGCACAGCAGCTTTGCAATCATTAAAACCAACTGATACATCAAAACCCAAAGTTGCTTTGCTGATAAGTTGTGTAGGCCGAAAATTAATTTTAGATAATAGAATTGATGAAGAAGTAGAAGCCGTGAAAGATATTTTTGGCGATAACACACTACTTACTGGCTTTTATTCCTACGGCGAAATATCACCCTTTAATGAAAATGTAAATTGCTCGTTGCATAACCAAACCATGACCATCACCACCATCAACGAACAATAATTAAAGATGGAATTTAATAAATTACTTTTAAAACAAATTAAAAAATACTTGCCAGATGCCAATCTGGAAGATGCTGCTTTTAAGCAATTTATTAAAGCAGTAAATGATTCGTATTATTCATTTGAACGTGATAAGGAATTAGCAAATCATGTATTTACTATTAGTGAACAAGAATATATTAATGTAAATAAAAAACTAAAAACTGAACTTGATGAAAAAGAAATTTCAATCAATAA
>JBEANU010000086.1:0-2833 GCA_041165265.1 Bacteroidota bacterium
CCTATTGCAGATACTTCAAAAGGGTCAGAGGTATTGATTTCATTTGATGCTGAAAGCCCTGAAGAAGTGGATACTTTAGTAAAAAATGTAAAAGCGGCAGGCGGAATTGTATATGGTGAGCCTGGCTGGAATCAAGGCTGGATGTACGGTTGTGGCTTTGTTGATATGGATGGGCATCGTTGGAATATGTTGTATATGGATATGACTAAAATGCCAAAATAATTAATGTATTTGTTGAAGATCCGGGTATTACAATTTGGGTTTGAAAACAAATTGAATATTGCTTTTTAGTTTATCAAACCCAGCCCTTTTTAATGCTGATTTTGAAAATTTCTTTTTAAAAATTTCATTGGTTATATCGCTCCATTCATTGCTTTCAAAATTGAATAATGGCTTAAATGCTGGTTCATTATTTTGTTTTGCAAATCGGTTCCAAGGGCAAACATCCTGACAAATATCACAACCAAAAACCCAATCATTCCACAATTTTAAATTGGATATCGGAATTTCATTTTTTAATTCAATGGTAAAGTATGAAATACATTTACTGCCATCCATTGTTTTATCGCCATTAATGGCTTGAGTTGGGCAAGCATCAACGCATTTGGTGCAAGTGCCACAATAATCTTTATTAATTTCATCATCATATTCTAAAGCACAATCAATAATTAGTTCTGCTAAAAAAAAATACGATCCTGCTTTTGGGTTAATTAACATCGTATTTTTCCCTATCCAACCCAATCCCGATTTTTTTGCCCAAGCTCTATCTAATACTGGGGCTGAATCAACAAAACATCTTCCATTAATGGCACCATAATTTTGCTGAAGTTTCAATAAAATTAATTGTAGTTTTTTTTTAATTACTTCATGATAATCTTCACCATAAGCATATTTTGAAATTTTAGGAATGCCAGTTTCAAATTGTTGATTTGAGTAATAATTAAAAGCAAAACTAATTACTGATTTTGCGCCATCCACTAATTTTGTGGGATCTAATCTTTTATCAAAATGATTTTCAAGATATTTCATTTCGCCTTGAAATCCTTTATTTAAAAAGTTTTCAAGCCTTGGAGCTTCTTCATTCAAAAATTTTGCTTTTGAAATTCCGCACCAAAAAAAACCTAATTCTTCAGCTTCATTTTTAATAAATTGTGTAATTGATAATGACATGAAATTTGAAATTGTTTCAATCTAAAAAATTATTGATTGAACAAAAATTTTGACCGTGTTACATAATTATTCGGATAAATATCAAGTGGGTGTTTTAAAAACCATTTTATAAAAACATCATACTTTTTTTTGTTCAATTCCATCCAATCATAAAAGGCTTTAGGGTCGCCTTTGCTGAGCAACCAATGATTGTAGCAATCAAAATAATCCTGACTAATTATTTCACGTTGAAAATCAAATAATACATTTTGAAAATCTAAGGGGCGATTTTTATTGTACCACAAATCGCTAAAACGTTTTCTGAATTCAATTAATTTATCGGTGGTAAATTTATCTTTAAACACAATCATACTTCGTTGCGAAATATCATTATAAGCCATTGCAAAATTTTTGTGCATTAGCATAGTATCTTTTAATTGCACATCACTTAATTTACTTACCTCATCAGTAAAAATTGCATATCTATTTTTGGGCGATTTAATAAAAATTGATTGTTGATAGAAATCATAAATTCGTTTCATTACTTCATAAGTACGTTCGGTATTTGTTTCAAGATTTACAAATATTTCACCATAAATAATGCCCCACATTTTTTCGTTGGTGCTACCGTAAGCAATTGATAAATAGTAATAGTTTGAAGGATAGGTTGGGTCAACGGCTACTCCGTTTTCCCAATATTTAATGGCATAGTTAAAGTTTTTATTATCATATTCAATTTTACCTAATTGACTATTTATATTACCACTATTCGGAAAAATTTTTAATCCATCTAATAAAATTGAATTGGCTTTTTTATCACTTCTGGTTTCGGTATAACAACTACCCATTAATGAATAATAACGCTCATCGGCAGGAAATTTTTTTAATAACCCTTGTAATACTGAAATTGTAATTTTATAATTCTTAGCAAAGTAATGCGCTAATCCTAACTGAAATTGATAGTTGGCTTTACTGCTATCTAAATCAACGGCATCATTATAGGCTTCAATTGCACCTTTGTAATTTTCTTTACGCATCAACTCATTACCATGCACAAAACTTTTTTGAGCGCTTGCTGCATCAATCTCTCCAGCAGTTTTATCTGTTTGGGCAAAAGATAAATTACAAATTGCAAATTGCAAATTACAAATAACTATTACCAATAAAATCTTATATCCTTTATTCATTTTTATGTATTTACTTTCTACTATTCAGAATAACTATTAACAAGTAACCAATTACTTTTTTACTTCACTCCATGCATCCATTTTTTAACCATTGGCGAAATGGCAATCATTACAATGCCCAATATAAAGGCATAAATTGCTAATTGTTTGTAGCCCAAGCAATATAAATTTAAGGCTTCTAAATTGGTTGAATTTGCTGATGATGAAGCGATGTTAGCACCTAAAATTCCGGCTACATATTGCCCGTAAGCACTGGCTAAAAACCACATGCCCATCATTACTCCTTGCAATTTTTGTGGTGACAGTTTGGTCATTAAACTCATGCCGATTGGCGACAAACTTAATTCGCCAAAAGTGATGATAAACCAACCAAACGAAAACCAACTTAGTGAAGTGATGCCATTTGCATCAGCCATATTTTTTAAACCATAAAACATAAAAAAACCAGCGGCTAAAAACAAAAATCCTAAACCAAATTTTACAATTGAATTAGGTTC
>JBEANU010000087.1:0-4277 GCA_041165265.1 Bacteroidota bacterium
TGTTGTTCTTAAATTATTTAATGGATTGTAAATAGAAGTTTCAAGTAAATTATATTTTTTATTCCATTGCTCAACCCTTTCATTCTGGTAATAGCTTCCGTTGTTGGTTATCAGCTCAATTTGTTTTTGATTGCAATATTTTATCTGACCTAATTGTTTATTTGCGGCAATGCACAATGCAATGTTAATTGAATAATTATTTACTGTAAATGTAATACCAGCATCAATAAATTTTTCAATCAAATCCATCATTTCATCGGGTAATTGATTAATAAAATTTGGCCAATCAAGTGTTATCCAATGTTCAAAATCTGAATCTGTTTTTAATTTTTCAGTATTAGTATTTTTAAAATTTTTAATGCACGATTGAATATATTTTCTTGTGGTTTCAAATGCAATTTCATAGTCATTAATTTCAATCATATTTTTGTAATCCATCCACTCAATTAAACTTGTAAAATTGCTTTCATTAAACAAGTTTCGAGTAGTGATATTAAATGTTGTAGCAAAATACGGCGATATGAATTTTTTTAAATTTTCATCTTCATAAAAATTTTTCCAATTGTAATATTGTTTAAAATAACTATCTAATTTGTTTTTCTCCAAAAGCTTCAGTAGTGTGGGTTCAGCATATATTTTTTGGTGAAAACCTAAGTTTGAAATAAAGTTATCGGCTTCCATTATTTGCAACATTTCATCTTTACTAAAGGTTACATTTTCAACAGTAATTATTCCATTATTTGCCATTGAAAATTCAATAGCAACTTGCTTTTTCAAGCGAAGCAAATCTTCATTTGTATGCATATTTTCAATTGAAATATGCAATGAATTAAATAAGGTGATGGGTGATTTATATTGCATTATCCAATTCCGGTTCCTTTAAAATCTTTGGCTTTTTGGTTTTCAAAATATACAACTCTTAATTTGGCAATAGTGTGCACATGTTCTTTAAAATCAACTAGGCGTTCAGCTTCAAGTGCTTTTTCAGCTTGTTGAATCAATATTTTTACAGCATTATAATTTTTAAATTGATTAGGTTCATACTCCTTAAATTCAAAAAATTTTCTAATTAAAAATGAATTGGTGTGATACAAAATATCCCATGAAAGCTCATTTAATTGTGCTGTATAGTTTTTAATAATGGATGGATTTTTTACTTTTAAAATCATTACTTCATTGCGTTGCAATTGGCTGTATCGCTTAATGATAGCATCTTTGCCATGATCAATGTTTTTAATTGTTTCATCCACAAAATCTTTTAATTCAAAATACTCACGTTGCAATTGATGCAATCTATCATTACCACCAATCTTATCAAATTCTTGCGAAATGTTTCTTATTGTTTCAGCTATATAATATTTTTTATCTGAGTTATCGGTTGCTTTAAGTTTATCCAAATCATTTTTATGAACTTTAAGTTGAGTTAGCAAAGCATCAGTTTGAATGCTCCAAACATCATCTTCATTTATTTCCATTTCACGTAAAGCATCATGTAATTCATTTTCTAAAAACTGATATTGTTCTTTCAATCTATCTATATTAATGGTTGATTCTGAAATTGAAAATACATTTTTAAATTTCTGATTTGTCATTACCAACAATACTTCCACGGTAAGTTCACGTGATTCTGAAATGTACATTTGAATTTCAATATCCGAGCCTTTCAATAAATCCGATGTTAAATCTTTTCCTTTAATTTCAATTACACCAATTGGTAAATTTGAAATAGCACGGGCATTTCTATCACCTTCAAGTATATTAATTACAATGGCTTCGCTGCTTCCTTTGGTAATTGTTCGTGAAATTTCTTTATAAACATTTTTCTTTTGTGGTAAAATGCTATTTCGTTCAAACACTGCTTGTAGCTTGGTGGTATGGTTTTCGGCATCATCTATTTCAATACATATATCTTTTGGTAATGGCTGTCCATCAATACTAAATAATCCATTCGTGATTTCAATTTGTTGTTGAAGCGGAACAATTTCATTATTTTTTTCATCAAATATTTTCAGCGTAAATTGATTAGCAACTTTTGCTTGTAAGATTAAAAATTCAGTAAATTTTGAATTTGCTTTTACCAAACCACTATCAAAACCGCCATCATTACGTGTAATTCTGTAAAATAAATTTTCATAATTACCCTCAATTTTCACAATCAAAACTTCTTCAATATCATTTGTAGTTTTATTGTAAGATGCAATAATTTTTGTGGTAGAGTAGGGGTTTAAATCAAGGTTAGTGGTTGACTTGTAATTAATAATTTCACCATCATTATTGATAAACATTTCCGAATCTGATGGCTCATAATATTTATTAGCTGAATAATACGCAGCACCAACAACAACAGCCGTTGTAGGATCAATGCTGGTGTTTACAGCAATGCCGGTTTGATGCAATAATTCAGTACGGATATACGGAATGTAGGTGCTACCACCCACCAAAATTATTTGTTGAATAGTAGATGAATCAATATTATTTCGTGATAAAATGGAATGAATAAAATTAATGGTATCAGTTACAAAAGGCTGAATGATATGATTAAACTCAGCTTGTGAAATGGTAAAATAAAAATCATGATTTTTAAAATCAATTTCGGCTGAAAATTCAATATCAGCATCGCTTTGATTAGATAATGTTTTTTTAACTTCCTCAGCTAAATACAATAAATAGAAATTCAACTTTTCATACTTTCCGTATTTTATTTTTATTTCTTCCTCCAATGGTTTATAACCGGTTTGTTCAATAATTTTTGGCAAAATTATTTTATCAACAATAGCTTGATCAAAATCCATCCCACCTAAATAATTATTGCCTTCATGGTCAATAATTTTTAATGCACCATTTTGTGTTGAAACCAGCGCCACATCAAATGTGCCGCCACCTAGGTCGTACACCAACCAACTGCCCGTTGCTGTATTTTCATTTAAATTATTAAAATAAGCCAAGCTTGCAGCAATGGGCTCTTGAAGTAAATATACAGTATCTAAACCTGCCTCTTCACCGGCTTTTTTAGTAGCACTACTTTGCACTGTATTAAATGATGCCGGAATTGTAATTACTGCGGCTTTACAAACATCATTACTTTGTATAAAATTTTGTAACTCTTTTAATACATACCCTGAAAGTTGCAAAGGTGTTACGTTTTCATCCAATCCAACCACATAAAATTTTTCATCGGTTCCCATTTTACGTTTAAAACCACCAAACACATGTAGGGCATCTTTTTGTAGCAATTCCCTTGCTTTATCACCAACAATAATTCTGTTATTTTTAAAAGCAACAACGCTTGGTAAGGTTTCCTTAAATCCATTCGGATTTTTCAACACACTTACTTTTCCATTTTCAAATTTTGCAATTAATGAATTGGTAGTTCCTAAATCAATTCCGTATTTAATAGCTAACATATTTTTAATTATAAATTTTCAACAATCACAATTCCTTTTTGAAGTAATATATTTTTCCCATTTTCAATGTGATGAATAATAGGTTTTATAACTTGAATAATTTTCATGTTATTGCCTACACTACCTGAAATTGAAGCTTCACAATCCGTTCGGGTTTCAGTATATTTTTCACCTATTGGGTTGTGGTAAGTAAATCCATTTTCCTCAAAAGTTTGTTTTATTTTAATAAAATTCCGTTCAAATTTATCAGCAATTTGTTCTTGTTTCAACTTGCTTTCAATTTCAAATACTTGGTTAATAATTTTTGCAATCATAATTTTAATATTGGCATCAAATATATTTTAATTTGAGTTAAAATATATTGTTGTTTTGATTATTACAGTGAAATTAAATTTAATATTTTTAGATTTTTAATTCAAAATATTTTTAACCAGTAGTGCTTTTAGTAAAAATTATTTAAGGGGGCTAAAGCCCATGATAGCAATGTGTTTTGTAACCCCCAACTTAAGTTGGGGCTTAATGAAAAGCAATAAATTTTTGGCTTTAGCCACCTCACTTTCTGCTAAATTTTATGTTGATGTCATTTTAATTACAATGGTTTTAAATACTTTTTCAAAATGCACAACGGGTTATTTTTAATGATTTTAAACTTAAAAAAATATTGTTTTAAATAAAAGCTATATGAAAAAAATCACCTTTTTTATCATCTTAATCTGCTTGCAGCTTTGTACAAGTTGCTATAATTATTATAGAAGTAATTTGAATGAGAACATTCAATACCAAGCAGATTAAATCAGGAAAATAAAGCTATTAATCCATCATGGCAGCTATGGCCTGGTGCAATGAAACAATAAAATATATGTTAAAAATAAT
>JBEANU010000088.1:0-3344 GCA_041165265.1 Bacteroidota bacterium
TCAGCAAATTACAATTTATCATAGGCAACAATTTCAAATACCCATCATTGGTATTACAGGCAGCAACGGAAAAACAGTAGTAAAAGAATGGTTATATCAATTGCTTGAAAATGATTTTAAAATTGTTCGTTCACCTAAAAGTTACAATTCGCAAATTGGTGTACCATTAAGCATTTGGCAAATAAATAACACCTATCAAATAGGCATTTTTGAAGCTGGAATTTCACAGCCTTATGAAATGCAAAATCTTGAAAAAATAATTAAACCAACCATTGGTATTTTTACAAATATTGGTGAAGCACACAGTGAAGGATTTTTAAATATCAGGCAAAAAATTAATGAAAAATTACAATTATTTGCATTTGCTAATCATATTATTTATTGTAAAGATTATGAAGAACTACACAACGCAGCAGTAAATTTCAAATCGAAAATAGTGAATGACGGGGATGCCAACAGATTTAATTTATTTAGTTGGAGTTTTAAAACTGAAGCTGATTTAAAAATCAAAGAAGTAATTAGCGAAGGCATGAAAACAACTATTCATGCAGCTTTCAACCAAACCGAAATTAGTATTACTATTCCGTTTAGCGATAAAGCATCCATTGAAAATGCCATTAATTGTTGGGCTTATTTATTATTGCAACAATATGATAATGAAATAATTAATCAGCGCATGCAGCAACTCACCAATATTGGTATGCGGTTAGAGTTAAAAGAGGCCAACAATAATTGCTCATTAATTAATGATAGTTATAATAGTGATATCAACTCTATATCCATTGCCTTAGATTTTTTACACCAGCAAAAGCAGCATGAAAAACACACTGTAATTTTAAGTGATATTTTGCAAAGTGGCAAAAGCGATTATGATTTATATGCTGAAATAATTGAGCTGCTGAAAGCCAAGCATATCAACCGTTTTATTGGCATTGGCAAAAACATTTGCAAACAACATAAGCAATTTGCAACCATTGAAAATATGGATTTGCATTTTTATCCTGATACTACCAATTTCATTCAAGATTTTGATGTACAACAATTTAATAATGAAGCAATTTTATTGAAGGGTGCTAGGGTGTTTGAATTTGAAAAAATATCACAACTGCTTGAAAAAAAAGCACATGAAACTATTTTAGAAATTAATCTATCAGCCATAGTTCATAATTTTAAAACCTATCAAGCTTTATTAAAACCCAAAACTAAAATAATGGTGATGGTAAAAGCTTTTAGTTATGGCAGCGGAAGCTTTGAAATTGCTAATATTTTACAATTTCATAATGCAGATTATTTAGCTGTAGCCTATGCTGATGAAGGCGTTGAACTACGAAATAATGGAATCAATTTACCCATTATGGTAATGTGCCCTGAGCAACGAAGCTTTGATACTATCATTAAAAACAGGTTAGAACCTGAAATTTATTCATTAGATATTTTACAAGATTTAATCAATACACTTGAAAAATATTACATCGGTTACGATTTATTACCCTTACCTATTCATATAAAATTAGATACCGGAATGCGTAGATTAGGTTTTGAAGAAAGTGATTTGAATTCACTTTTATCAAAACTAATTGAACACAAAAAAATCATCCAAGTAAAATCAGTATTTAGTCATTTAAGTGCTAGTGAAAGCAGTGAACATGATGCTTTCAGCCAATATCAATGTAATTTATTTGAAAAGCTAACCACAAAAATTGAAAAAAAATTAGGCTATAATTTTCTAAAACATATTTTAAATAGTGGTGGCATTGTTCGTCATAATGCCTACCAAATGGATATGGTACGATTAGGAATTGGATTATATGGTTTTGATTCAGCCGAACAAATTCAGCATAAATTAAAAAACGTAAGTACATTAAAAACAACCGTTTTGCAAGTAAAAAATATTAATGCAGATGAAACAATTGGATATAGCCGAAAAGGAAAATTAAATGACATTGGAAAAATTGCAACCGTTGGAATTGGCTATGCTGATGGCTACAGAAGAGTTTTGGGAAACGGAAAAAGTAGAATGTTGGTGAATGGAAAATTGGCAAATACAGTTGGAAACATTTGTATGGATATGTGTATGTTAGATGTATCTGATATTCATTCCATAAAAGCAGGCGATGTGGTAACTGTATTTGGTGAAAACCCTTCATTACAACAATTAGCAACTTGGGAAGGCAGCATTTTGTATGAAATATTAACTGGCATTTCAAAACGAGTGAAACGAATTTATTTTGAAGAATAATTAATACAACTATGGCTTCAAAACCTTTATTAGTAGTAATTGCAGGCGCTACCGCCAGTGGTAAAACTTCAACTGCCATTAGTATTGCTCAGCATTTTGGTACCGAAATAATTTCAGCCGATTCACGACAGATATATACTGAACTTTCAATTGGAACTGCCAAACCTACAACTGATGAGCTTTTGCAAGCCAAACATCATTTCATTAACCATATTTCAATCCATCAAAAGTATGATGTAGCCACTTATCGAAATGAAGTTTTAACCCAACTACAACAGTTATTTACTACCCATAAAATAGCTGTAATGTGTGGTGGTACTGGATTGTATATTAGGGCAGTGTGTGATGGCTTGGATGAATTTCCCGAAATTAATCACACAACAATTGAATATGTAAAAAGCAATTATGAAAAATATGGCATTGAATGGCTTCAACATTTATTGCATGAAATTGATATTGACTATTATAAAATTGTTGATTTAAAAAATCCTTATCGCTTAATACGGGCGGCACATGTTTGCATTCAAACCAAACTCCCCTACTCTTCATTTAGGAATAAAAATAATTTATCTCCATTTTTTGATGTGCTAAAAATAGGATTACAAATGCCTCGTGAAAAATTATATGAACGTATTAATTTACGAGTTGAGCAAATGATGCAAAATGGATTAGAAAACGAAGCGAAAGAAAATTTCGATAACAAACACCTACAAGCCATGCAAACAGTAGGCTACACGGAGTTATTTAATTATTTTGAGAACAGAATTTCAAAAGATGAGGCTATTCATTTAATCAAACAAAATTCAAGGCATTATGCAAAACGTCAAATCACATGGTTCAATAAAGAAAAAAATTTACAGTGGATGGAGGCTGATGCTATTGAAAAGATACTATTAAAAATAAAATGCAAATTGAATGAATAATTCAATATTTCATTTGTTAATGCTGTTGCATTTTTAATTAGGTTTTTGCAATTTCTTATTGAAAACTCAGTATTTCCAATTCATCTTTTTATACTTCCTATTATAAAAAAAAATTACTGATTGCTTTTATAACATTTCCTACTGGCAATATTATTTTGTTGATGTAATTTATGATACTGCTT
>JBEANU010000089.1:0-3296 GCA_041165265.1 Bacteroidota bacterium
AAAAATTTGAAAAGATTTATAGTGTATCTGGGTCATTAAAATAAGGCATTTTTTAAAATAAATTATTCATGAATAATCTGAAATAATTGATGCACGGGCTTTTTCACAATTTCAATTTTCAAAATTTCCCTTTTTTCAATCACACCATATAGGTGAGGAAAATATTCATTTACCGAAGTTGAAAATTCATATTTCAATTTATCTTTTACCATTTCAGCATCAATAGTTAAAACAATAATTTCACTTTCATTTTTATAATATCTATTAGCCGTAGCATTTAATTGCTTTGCTGTTGAAGCATGAATAAACCCTTCTAACTGCCATGATGGCACTTCAAAATAATCTTTATCCGTAAAATCATTCCATTGCTTAATAGTGGTGATGTGGTATATAATTTTGTTTTCCATTTGAATTTAAATTTCAGCAACTACAAAATTGCTTCCCGTTATTAAAATAAAATCATTTTTAGTCGCCAAGTTTTTTGCAGATAAAACAGCTAATGAAACCGTTTCAAATTCATTTCCATTTAATCCAAATTTTTCAGCTTGTTGCTTCAATTCATTTACTGGTAAAGCTCTTGGCAAATTAGGTTGTGTAAAATAATAGATGGCTTCTTTAGGCAACAAACTCAATACTTTTGAAATGTCTTTATCTTTTACCATTCCAATCACAATGTGCAATTTTTCAAAATAAGTACTTTTCAATTGTTCTACTACTTGGGTAATTCCAGCTTCATTGTGTGCAATATCAGTAACTAACATTGGATTTTTTTGCAAAACATCCCAACGTCCTTTTAAACCAGTTAAAATTTTTACATTTTTAAAACCATTTAAAATTGCTTCATCACTTATCTCCCACCCTTTTGCTTTTAGTTGTTCAATACATTCAATAACAGCAATACTATTTTTGGTTTGATAAATTCCATTTAACTGATTTTGCAAATGATAATTTTTGATTTCATTAGAAATATTCATTTCTAAAAAATCAATATTTTGATTTACCATTTCAGCCTTCCAATTAGCATCAGCAAAGGTTATTGAACTATTGTTTTCTTTTGCTTTTTGAATAAACACATGAGCTATCTCCGAAAATTCACTAATTATTATAGGTGTATTTGGTTTTATTATTCCAGCTTTTTCAAAAGCAATTTTTTCTAATGTATCGCCTAATAAATTAGTATGGTCAAGGCTGATATTTGTAATTAAAGAAAGCTCAGGCAAAATCACATTTGTGCTATCCAATCTTCCGCCTAAACCCGTTTCAATTACTGCAATATCCACTTGCTGTTGAGCAAAATAATCGAAACACAATCCAACCGTAATTTCAAAAAAAGAAGGCTGAACTTGTTCAATAAAATTTTTCGTATTTTCAGTAAATTGAATGACTTCATTTTCTGAAATCATTTCACCATTTATTCTAATTCGTTCTCTAAAATCTTTTAAATGTGGTGATGTATATAAGCCAGTTTTATAACCTGCACATTGCAATATGGCAGCTAAAATATGCGATGTTGAACCTTTACCATTAGTGCCTGCAATATGAATGGTTTTGAATTTATTTTCAGGATGATTCAATTGATTCATCAATGCCAAAGTATTGTTCAAATCAGCTTTGTAAGCCGCTGCGCCAATGCGATGAAACATGGGTAATCTTGAAAATAAATAATCTATGGTTTCCGAATAATTCATTCTTCTATCAAAAATTTAAGATTAATATTTTTACCACATAGCAACATAGTTTTATAAAAAAATGATACATAAAATTTCTATGTATCTATGTGGTTTATTTTTTTTTTTACTTTTCACGTTTCATTAATGAAGTAGCAAAATCAATTAAAACTTGTTTTTTTGTGGTATCAATTTCCAAACCTTCAACCGCTTGTAATGCCTTATCAAAATGAAGTTTCATTTGCATTTCAGCCACATCTCTAACATTTAATTCATCATATAATTTTTTAATAGCCTCCACTTTTTCTTGACGTTTTTTAGGTTCATTTTTCATCAACCAAAATAATAAATCAGTCAATTGAGTGGGGTCAGCATTTTCAAAAGCAGTAAGCAATAAAAATGTTTTTTTATTTTGCAAAATATCGCCACCTACTTGCTTACCAAAGGTTTTGGGGTCGCCGTAAGTATCTAATATATCATCTTGTAATTGAAAAGCCAAGCCCGTTTCCATCCCAAATTCATAGATTAATTTTTGCTGTTTTTCATCAGCATCAGCCATCATTGCACCTAATTGAATTGCACAACCTAACAATACAGCGGTCTTCAATCTAATCATTTCCAAATAATCGGCGGTGGTAACTTTTTGTTTGGTTTCAAAAATCATATCCATTTGTTGCCCTTCACAAACCTCCAATGCTGTTTTATTAAACAATTTAATGGCTGATGAAATTTTTGGAATTTCTAATTTAATCAATTCATCATAAGCCATTACCATGGCTGCATCACCAGATAAAATTGCAGTATCTAAATCATACGCTTCATGCACTGTTGGTTTACCTCTTCGCAATGGTGCATGATCCATTATGTCATCATGAATCAATGAAAAATTATGAAACAATTCAATGGCTGCTGCGGCTGGCAATGCATTAGAGGCTTTGCCATCAAACAATTCGCAACCCATTAAAACCAAAGTTGGGCGAACACGTTTGCCGCCTAATTGTAAAATATAATCAATGGCTTCGTATAAGCCTTTGGGTTCTTTTTTGAATTGAATTGTATTTAAATAAGATTCAAACTGAATTTGTAAATCTGAAAACGAAGTCATTAATTTTTATTTTGATTGATAAACGCTCCAAGCCAATGTAAGCCAACCTGCAATGAAACATAAGCCACCAATTGGAGTAATAGCGCCTAACTTGGTAATTTGTGTAAAAGTCATTAAATATAAAGAGCCACTAAAGAAAAAGATTCCTGCTACAAATAAATATACAGGCAAGTTGAAATTAACCGAAGCGAATTGATTCATTAGAACACCAATTGCTAAAATTGCAAAAGTGTGATAAAATTGATACTTCACTCCTTTTTCAAAAATATCTAAGTAATATGCATCTACCATTTTTTTTAAACCATGCGCTGCAAATGCACCTAATGCAACTGATAAAGCGCCTAAAATACAGGCAATTAGTAGAATTTGTTTTTGTGTCATTTCTTTAATTTTAATTCATTCTTACTTCCACCATTCGTAAAGCTGCTTCGGCGCATTCTTTACCTTTATTTCCATATTTTCCGTTAGCTCTGTCCAACGCTTGTTTTTGAGAATTAACAGTAAGCACTCCCAAAATAATTGGA
>JBEANU010000090.1:0-4718 GCA_041165265.1 Bacteroidota bacterium
TGCTGGCGTAATTGTGTTGGCTTATACTGATAATGCTGTAGGTACTTTAACTATAGTGCCCAATGGTATTAGTAAATTTACTGAAGTTATTTTGCATCCAATGATTGTTGTACAATCTGAAAGTATGATTCATAAAGCAATTGAGTTGCATCAATTAGCTCATCAAAAATGTTTTATTGCCAACTCATGTAATTTTGAAATCAAACATTTACCCATCATTTCATGCCAATAAAAAAAGCGAAGCATACAGGCTTCGCTTTTCCACCAACTATTTTTTGCACCATTACCTTTATTATTTTGATTAAAATTTGTATGCCAACCCTACGCCAAATGTATGACGGAATTGGGTTCTAGGTCCATTCAATCCATTGAATCCTTTATCGCCTAATGCATTGGTTGATTTTAATGGCACCGCAATATCATCATCATATACAATTGTAGCACCTACTGAAGCACTGATATATTTATTAACTTTCATTGATAATATTAAATCGGCAAACACATCTACATTATGTGCTTTATCTAAATAATCTGTAAATAATTCCACCCGTGTTTTTAAGTTTACATTCTTCATAATATCTTTTTGGTACAACATTTTTAATGAAGCCCCTAACTCATATCTAGTAGTTTTTGACCCTCCTTGTGTTTTACCATTTAATTTATCTTGCGGACGTACTTTTAAATAAATAGCAGATAAATTAGTATCGCTACAAATAGTTAATCGGTTAGCTAATGGCGAAAAGAATAATGAAAAATGGTCATTGGGTTTATAATCAATACCTAATGATAATTCTATACGCCCTGGTGCTAAAAATTTACTGTTCACAATGGCTGAATCTTTTATTCCTTTTGAGTTTGCTAAATAGGTATAGCCAGGCATTATCTGACTTTTAAAGTTGAATAATGCAGTATAGAATAATGTTTTATTTGCTTTGTATCCATACTTTGATGTAAAATCAATTCTATCATCACTTTTTCGGAAAGAACCAATTGAACTTAATCGTGATTGTCCGTAAGCCAAATCTAAATAATTTTCCCAAGCATTTTTCCCTTTAGTATATTTTGCAAAAGTGCTTAATAAGCTATTAACTGTTACCACATCATCTGTAACAGTTGCCCAATTTTGATAACCAGTTTCTGAAAAATTTAAATTGAATGTGCCGCCTTTATCCCATTTGCCTGTGTCGGCTGGCATCATGGCAAATGCTGCTACACTTGTTGTAATAATTGAAATAAAAAGTAAAGTAATTTTTTTCATAAATATTTTTGTTAGATTTTTTTGAATAAAAAAAAGTCTATCAGCATTACACTGATAGACTTAATTAGTGGTTTAATTATTTTTTTAATGAATCTCTAATTTCCATTAATAATACATCAGTAGATGATGGTGCAGGTGGTGCGGTTGGCGCAGCAGCTTCTGCTTTTTTCATTTTATTAATTGCCTTTATCACCATAAACATTACCATGGCAATAATTAAAAATTCAATAGTTACAGTGATAAATGTACCATATTTAATTACCACAGCAGGCTCAGCTTTTGTAACCACAGCGCCAGCAGCATCTTTCACTTCAGCAACTGCATCTTTTAGGCTAATAACTTTATCATTGAAATCAGTACCACCAGTAAGCATACCAACCGTAGGCATTACCATGCCATCAATAAATGCAGAAGTAACTTTACCAAAGGCACCAGCCATTACAACTGCTATTGCCATATCGATAAGGTTTCCCTTCATCGCAAACTCTTTGAATTCTTTAATCATTGACATAAAATAAATTGTTTTTAGATTTTTAAAAATTGATTAGTTTAAATTTGTTTCAAGATTTTTGCAAGCATCATGCCACAAATTTTTTGAGATTCAAAAATACTGTTCTTGAAATTAGAATTTTAGCAAATTGTAGATTTTTTTTAAAACTGTGAGTAAGCGCCGTAATATTTGCGTTTTTTTAATTCCATATCGTTCAAAATATTGGCTTTTGCATTAATTTGAATAGCATAAAATCTGCCAGGGGCTACTTGAATTCGTAATTGCCAACAATGTAAATCACGAAGCACAACAATATCCGTATAAGCCAAATTTTTTAATCTAAAATCATAACCTGTATTAAGGCTAATATTCCATTTAGGAGTTAATCCAAAAATCAAATTTCCGTTTACTGATTGGGTGTAAATAACTGTATCTTTAAAATTAATTACTTGAGGCTGCACTGTAAGCATATAATTTGTTGAAAAAGTGAACGGAATATGCCATTTATTAAAATTGACATTTATTGGTTCGTCCTGTTTTTGTTCATCAGTTTTTGAAGCTGAATGATTACTATTTTTTGTTTTTTTAGCAAATTCATGTATCGATTCTTTACTAGCAAAATTAGCGTTAATAGCAAAGTTGGCGCTTTTAATTTTTCCAATTTTTCCATTTGTTACTAGCGCAAATTTATCAATAGCTCTTCCTTCATGATGCACATAGGGGTTTAATTGTAGGTTAAGATTAAGTGTTATTTTATTTTTTAAAAACCCAGTATTAGTGCTCATGCTAATTGGGCTAAGCTTAAATGAATCAGCAGCAAAATTGTAAAAAGTATTAAATGCTAAACTTCGTAATAAAATTATTTTACGCGATTGATTCACGGTATCTTTTGCATCAAATATTTTCATCTCTACATCATTTGTTACGCCTATGCCAATACCTGCAAATTTGCCAGCAGCAGGCGGTTGCCCAATGATACTTTGTTCAAAAATAGAGTAGGGAGTTGCGCCGTATTTGGGTGATGGTTTATAATAATTCCAAAACTTACCGCCAAAATCAGGATGATATTGTGCACTAATATTGGGCGTAATTACGTGCCTAATGGCTTTTATTTTGCTATTATGAAATTGTTTCATCCCAAAAATTCGAGTATTCAAACTTACAGATGTTGTAAAATCTCTTTCCGTTTTAAAACCATTTACTCGTGTATGAATGATGTTTAAATTGGTATCTAATGATTGCATAGATGAATAAGCAAACCATCTTTCATTATAACTTACTGAAGGATTCAAAACAAAATATTTCAATACTTTTATATTGGTTGAAATTGGAATGGAGTGAACTATTCCGTTTTTAAAATCTGAAAATTTTGATTGAAAAAGTAGTGTATCTTTTGTTGTTAATTGATTTAAGGCATTGGCTGAATAACTGAAGCCAATATTTTCATACCAACGCTTTTCACCAATGCTGTTTTTTTTATTAAAAGGTGTAATTCTATTTATATTAAAATTGATATTGGGCAAAGTAAATGTGATATCATGTGTTTGATTATTTTGCGAATGATTGGCATTAATCGTAAGATTAAAAGGCTTATTAGGAAATATGCGCTGATAACTTATGGATGAATTATAGGTGCTTGTTAAATATTGATTGGCATCATACAAATTATTTTTATTATACCTAGATGTGCCAGCATCAACACTTGCTGAAAATAAATTATAAGGATTTGATTTGGCATCCTTAGTATGCCGCCACGTTATATGAAAATCTTTTTGCTTTAAAAATCCTGATTCTTGTGGGTCGCCAAGCCTTGTGTTAGCAAAAGTTAAAATAAAATTTCCGTTGGCTTTGTATCTATAATTATAATTTGAATTTGCCCTAATGGCATAGCTACCATGCGAAAAAATATCACCCGTTAAAGCCAAATCATGATGCTTACCCAATCCAAAATAATAACCACCATTTTGTAATCCTAAACCTTTGTTTATATCATTATTAAATTGCGGAATCAACAAGCCACTTGATTGACCTTTTTTGATTGGAAAAATTGCAAACGGAATAAATAATGGTGTAGGTATATTTTCAACAATTAGTTGCGCAGGGCCTGTAACAATTAATTTATCAGGAATTACCTTAATATGCTTTGCTCTAAAACCAAAGTGTGGATGCTCTTCATCGCAAGTTGTAAAAACTGATTGATAGCCTAAGTAATCTTTATCACCACTTTTTTTGATGGCTTCACTATGAATAAATCCTTCGCTTTCTGTTGTCACTAAATCAAAAATTTTACCTTTTTGAGATTCATAATTATAAATAATTCGTTGGGCATTATACGTTTTATCACTCTCTTTAAATATAGGCGCACCAATAGTTTTGTTATGTATTGAATCTTTTTTGCCCTGAGCCCGTAATAAATGCTCATCCCAATTTATTTGAATTTGATACGATTCCAAATCCAAATCTTTGTATTTTATTTTTGATTCATTGTAAAGTATAACTGAATTATTGGGGGCACTAAAAATCAATGAATCTTTTGATGAATAATGAATGATTGAATCGGGTGAATCTTTTGAAATAATGATAGAATCAGAATTATATAGTAATAAAACCGAATCAGATTTGATAAAATTGCTAGCTGCTAAAGTATCAAAAACACTTTTGTTGATTATTAATGAATCCGACTTTTTATTTATTTCAACCACTGATTGTTGCAATGCAAATCCAATCTGGAAATTGCACACTACAAATGTTGAAACTAAAATAGTTAATTGAATGATAAATCGCATTATTAAAAACAAATCAAATTAATTTTGCAGAAAGTAAACTTTACAAAGTTGCAGAAAGTAATTGGCTAAATTTATTTTTTAAATTTTATTTATGATTTTATTGCAAACATATAATTGTAAATATTCTTTTTTTAATAACCCTAAATTTAATTTTTGATGAAAAAGTATTTTTTATATTTTAAAA
>JBEANU010000091.1:0-10470 GCA_041165265.1 Bacteroidota bacterium
CCAAATTCTACTTTTACTTTTTTAAAAGTATCAAGGTTAGCTAAAGCAGCTGAAACACCTTTGCCAATGAATGGTTTAAGGTCAATGTCTTTTTCTAAGCCATCATCAAATTTCACTACCACATGAAAGTTGTTGGTTGGGTTTGCAGTAACGATGTTGTAAATTTTGTTTGCCATAAGATTATACTAAAGGTTCAATTTTTTTAGGTTCATTATCATTTCTCATCAAATCCCAATCTTCCATTAATTCTGCTTTATGCTCCAAAGCCCATTCTACAACCAAATTATAAATTCGTTTTGGAAGCTGTCCTTCTTTTATTTCCAATGTTTCAATTAAAACCTCCGCTTGATATTCATTGTAGTAAGCATGAAAATGCGGCGGATTATGTTCACTATAGAACATACGAATAATAATTCCGAGAAAACGACTTACTTCAGGCATAATTGTTTTTTACAAATATATTAATTTTTGAAAACAATAATTTACACACCTTCAACATAAATCTCACTTCCCTTTTCTTTAAACTCTTTTGCTTTTTCTAACATCGCATCGGCAATTTTTTCAGCATCTAAGTTAGCTGCATAATCACGAACCTGTTGGGTAATTTCCATCGAACAGAATTTTGGTCCACACATGCTGCAAAAGTGAGCCACCTTTGCATTGTCGCTTGGTAGCGTAGCATCATGAAACTCACGGGCTGTATCAGGATCAAGTGAAAGATTAAATTGGTCGTTCCAACGGAAATCAAATCTTGCTTGTGACAATAAATTATCACGTAATTGCGCCGAAGGCAAACCCTTTGCTAAATCAGCCGCATGCGCCGCCAACTTATAAGTGATTACACCATCTTTCACATCTTTTTTATTCGGCAAGCCTAAGTGTTCTTTTGGTGTAACATAACACAACATCGCACAACCAAACCAACCAATCATAGCAGCACCAATACCGCTGGTGATATGGTCGTAGCCCGGTGCAATATCAGTTGTCAAAGGTCCTAAAGTATAAAATGGTGCTTCGTGGCATTCGGCCAATTGCTTATCCATGTTCTCTTTGATTAAGTGCATGGGCACATGACCTGGTCCTTCAATCATTGTTTGTATATCGTGTTTCCAGGCAATTTTTGTCAATTCACCTAAAGTTTCTAATTCAGCAAATTGTGCTGCATCATTAGCATCGGCAATACTTCCGGGGCGTAAACCATCGCCCAATGAAAAGGCAACATCATACGCTTTCATGATTTCACAAATCTCTTCAAAGTGAGTGTACAAGAAATTTTCTTTGTGATGTGCCAAACACCATTTAGCCATAATAGAGCCACCACGGCTTACTATGCCCGTTATACGATTTGCAGTCAACGGCACATAACGTAATAACACACCTGCATGAATAGTGAAATAATCAACGCCTTGTTCGGCTTGTTCAATCAATGTATCACGATACAATTCCCAAGTTAAATCTTCTGCCTTGCCTACTTTTTCCAATGCTTGATAAATTGGTACTGTTCCAATTGGCACAGGAGAATTTCTCAAAATCCATTCACGAGTTTCATGAATATTTTTTCCTGTTGATAAATCCATAATCGTATCAGCACCCCAACGACAAGCCCACACAGCTTTTTCCACTTCTTCTTCAATGCTTGATGTAACAGCACTGTTACCGATGTTGGCATTTATTTTCACCAAAAAATTTCTACCAATAATCATCGGTTCGCTTTCTGGATGATTGATATTGTTAGGAATAATAGCTCTGCCTTTTGCAATTTCATCACGAACAAACTCAGGCGTAATCAAACCATTCGGCATATTGGCACCGAATGATTCACCACGATGAATTTTTGAATGCGCTGCAAATTGTTGTTGCATTTCGGCCATGCGTTGATTTTCACGAATAGCGATGTATTCCATTTCAGCAGTGATGATGCCTTGTTTGGCATAATGAAGCTGAGTAACATTAGCCCCTCCCAACCTCCCCAAAGGGGAGGAGTTGCTACCCTCATTGCCCTTTTGCGTTGGCTGCTCTCCCCCTTTGGGGGAGCCGGAGGGGGCTGCCTTTAATGGTTTTGGAATTTTAGGGAAACGAATGTTCAGCGTTGATTCATCGTTCTTTCGTTCATGTGTATATTCAGCACTGAAATCATTTAGTTGTTCTACATCGCCACGTTGCAAAATCCAGTCTTTACGCAACTTTGGCAAACCTTCGTGAATATTGATTTTGGCATTAGGGTCGGTATATGCACCAGAAGTATCATAAACTGTCAATGATTTTTTATCCGTTGATTCAACCAATTGTCCGTTGATTCTGGCAGCACTGGTGCCAATTTCAATTTCTCTCATGGCAACACTGATGTCGTGCAGTTCGCCTTTTACATAAATCTTTTTAGAAGCTGGAAATGGTGTGGTGGTGATGATATTTTCTTGCATGTTGCTATTGTTTTTATTTGTTGAGTTGTTGAAATTAAGATTTATTGAGTTGATGATTTGTTGAATTAATGATTGAATGAAAAATCAAACAATCAATAACTCATTGAATCAACAAATGCTTTATCCTCCCTGCGTTGCCTGAATTACTAAAATTTTATCGCCTGCATTTAACAAGGTTTCAGTCCACTTTGTTTTTGGAATAACAGTGTTATTTATAGCCAAAGCATAACCATTGGTATTGTGAATTTGCAATAGTTCAAACACTTGTTGCGCTGAAAAATTTTCAATGACGGTTTTTATTTCGTTGTTTATTTCGATGTTCATAATAGACCGCTGATAACACAGATTTTTATGATTAATACTGATAAAATGAAACAGAAATTTTTTGGGAAAGAAAGAGCTTGTATTTCATTAGCATAACTTGTCCCGATTCATCGGGATTAGCACATTATCACATTAGCTCATTGTATTTCTTTTCCTTTCGCCAGCATTATCTGTTTCAAGTTCTAAGGGTACATCTCAGACTGAATAGTCACTAGTCATTAGTGCTTAGTCATTGGTGAATACAATTTGTATTTTACTAATGACAAATGTCAAATGACTATTGACTGAAAAGCCGCCCCTAAAGTTTCACAACAAATGTAAATGATATTTTAAAATATCAAGATTAATTTATGCAGTTTCTTCTACTGCCATAAATATTCTTGTGGAAGTATTATATCTAATGCCATCACTCATTATATGCACTAACAAATTTGAAAACGCAATGGGTTTGCCGAATGATAAATCGCCAATATTATTGTAGCCAATATTTTTGCCATCAAAAATGTAAACTGCACCGCTGCCAATGGCTGTAATTTCGCAACCGTTTTCAACAATAATTCCAGTATCTTCACTTAAGCCAATGCCTATTGCACCAGGGTTTGCAGCCACAGCTTGTGCTAATCTTGGAAATCTACCTCGTTTATCAAAATGCGAATCAATGATTACATCATTCATAAATCCTAAACCTGTTGAAATTTTCACTTCGCCTTTTAAATGCGCTGTGGTAGCATTACCTTCGTAAATCATAGTATTGCTCATTGCCATTGCACCTGCGCTTGTGCCTGCTATTACAAAATGTTCGTTTTCGTATCTTTCTTTTAATATTTTTAAAAAATCAGTACCGCCAAAAAAAGATGATAATCTTAATTGATTGCCGCCTGAGAACATAATACCATCACAGTTTTTCAAACGTTCAATCATTTCAGGTGTATCAACATCTTTGCGTTCACGAACACGAATATGTCCAATATTTTTATACCCCAATTTACCAAAAGCATCGGTATAGTTTTCAAATACTTCATCGGGAATAGATGATGCCGTAGTTACTACTTCTATTCGCTTTGATTCATCACCAATTGCATGCGCAATTTTGGTTAAAATACCTAATTCAAAAAACATCATACGGTTGCGTTCAATCACCCCTTTTTCTAAATCAGTACCTTTATCTTCAGCCCCCCCCACAGGAATTAAAATTCCTTTGATTGTAGATTTATTCATGATTTTGCAAACTTAAAATGTTTTTATTTTATTCAAACCTAAAATATAAAATGTTTTCAACCTTATTTATTGTTGATTACTTTTTATTCTTTGTTTTTTGTGTCGATGATTATTGTTACTGGTCCATCATTTATGGATGATATTTTCATATCAGCCCCAAAAACTCCTGTCCTTATTTTCTTTTCAAATTTAGTTTCTAAAGTAGTAATAAATTTTTCATAAATAGGAATTGCAATATCAGGTTTTGCAGCATTGATAAAGCTTGGGCGATTGCTTCCTTTAGTTTGTGCAAACAAAGTAAACTGACTTACCAAAAGGATTTCACCTCCAATTTGTTTTATAGAAAGATTCATTAATCCATTTTCATCTGCAAAAATGCGAAGGTTAATAATTTTATTTGCTAACCATTCTATATCATCTGCAGTATCCTCATTGGCTATTCCTAACAGAATTAAATATCCATTATTAATTGAAGAAGATACTTGTTGATTTATTTCAACAGAAGCATTTAAAACTCTTTGTATAACTGCTTTCATTTTTGAATTAAAAACAAATTCCTTACTTCATATTTAATGAAATAAGGAATTTGAAATGAGTTATTGTTTTGAATTAATATTAATAATAGCGTAATCTTACAACACCTGCAATCCATTTGCTGAAGCGAATTACCTGACGTGTGTAGCCATATTCATTATCATACCAGCAATATAAAACGGCGCTTTTACCATCTTTGCTTACAATTGTAGCTTGTGAATCAAAAATAGAAGCACATGGATTTCCAACTAAATCACTACTTACTAATTCATTGCTATCCATATATTGAATTTGTTCCACCAAATTGCCTGATAAAGCTGCATTACGCATAGTTTCGTTAATGCTTTCTTTGGTAACTGGGCTATTTAATTGCAAGTTTAAAATTGCTAATGAAACATTCGGGGTTGGTACACGAACAGCATTACCAGTAAGTTTGCCTGCTAATTGAGGTAAAACTTTTGCAACTGCTTTATCAGCACCTGTTTCAGTAATTACTAAATTTAATGCGGCACTTCTACCTCTTCTGTATTTGCTGTGATAATTATCTAATAAATTTTGGT
Source organism: Bacteroidota bacterium (assembly GCA_041165265.1). Taxonomy (GTDB): domain Bacteria; phylum Bacteroidota; class Bacteroidia; order Chitinophagales; family CAIODY01; genus CAIODY01. Next base: position 5,057 of record JBEANU010000091.1, read on the forward strand.
CGTTAGTATAGGAATGAACTGTTTCAATATGACCACGTTCAACACCAAATTGTTTTTCAATCACTGCCAATACTGGTACAATTGCATTAGTAGTGCAGCTTGCAGCTGAATAAATGGTTTCATTATCATTTATGCTTTCATGATTTACACCATGTACCACATTCGGAATATCGCCTTTAGCAGGTGCTGTTAACAATACTTTACTTACACCTTTTGATTTTAAATGTTTTCCCAATCCTTCTCTATCACGTAATACACCTGTGTTATCAATCACCAACGCATCATGAATACCATAAGCTGTGTAATCAATTGAAGTAGGGTCAGATGAATTAATCATGTGAATACGATGACCATTTACAATCAAACATCTGTTTTCAGTATCAGCAATTACAGTTCCTGGAAATGGCCCATGAACCGAATCACTACGCAATAAATCAGCACGTTTTGAAATATCTTCATCCGTTTTATCACGAGTTACAATGGCTCTTAATCTTAATTGCTGACCTTTACCTGCTTGCGTAATTAATTCACGAGCAGCTATACGACCAATACGACCAAAGCCATATAGAATCACATCTTTGGGTTGCAAATCAATTTTATCAGCGCCAACAAAATCTTTCATTTTATCATTTGTAAATGCAGCTACATCATTATTATATTTTGAAGCTTCATTTAACCATTCGCTTCCTAATCTACCAATATCAATTCGAGCTGGGGCTAAATCCATTTTAGCCATTTCACGAGCAATTGCTAAAATGTGATGTATATTGATTTGTTGTTTTACAACAGTACGGCTATAATGCATTAAATTAAGCACTTCGCTTGTACTTCTATCATTTAATACATTTCTGAATAAAATCAATTCTACTTGTTTATCGTACCATAAATTGCCGATGATGCTGTTAAATTCAATAGCTGCTTTTTCATCTTCAATATACACGTTCAAATTTTTTTCAAATGTTTGCTCCATATCAATTATTAATAATTTTGTTTTTAGTGGGGCAAAGGTAATTATTTGATATTAAAAATTATTGATGATATTAATTTGTTATTAAATATTTGAAAATAAAAAAGCGGATGAGGTTAAATCATCCGCTTAGGGCTTAAAGTTGTTATTAGATATTTTTTATTTTTCGATAGTAATTATTGCTGAATTTTCTAACGACACATTTTTGGCTGGCAATGGTTGTGATGCACCATCCATCAAAGATGAATTTACAACATTTGATGCCATGCCATTTGGTGTATTAGGTTGATAATGAACTTTTCCTTTTGCTCCGCCTATTGATAATTCACCATCTTCATTTTGATACACTAAAAATACTTGTGCAGCATTTTTCAAGTCAAAATCTTTAGGGCTTATGTTTGCCATAGCCGTAGGATTATCAATAGATGCTGAAAGATTATTGCCCGATGGCAAATTATAAACAGCACATACGGTTATTGAATCATTTACTTTTGCCAAATTATATACTCTTTGACCAAATGCAGATGAAACCGCAGCAGGTTGAACAAACAACCAATTACCTTTTACTGATTTTCTTTCAGTAAACATAGATGCTACATTTAAAGCAGCATTGTAGCCATCGCTTGAGGCAGTTTTTTTAACATTGCTGTTAAATTCTCCCTCCATAAAGCTTACAATTTGACGAGATTTTTTGTTGATTTTTTGATTTCCTTTGGCATAAATATTTCCTACGGAAAATACGCAGATAGCTGCAACGATGGTAAAAATAATGTTTCGCATGATTGGGTTGTGTTTTGTGTTTGTGTTTTTTGTGTGTTTGTGTTTCAGTTGTGTTTGATGAGGCAAAGATAGTAGCAAGCAGAACCGTAAAGGCTACGCAAAAAAACTTAATTACATAATAAAAAAACTGATATTGTAATTTATGTATGAATAATGATTTACTATTTAGGTACAAAATTTATATTTGCACCTCATTATGAAATTATCTGAATTATTAAAAGATGCTGCTGATATTAGCATAGCCGCTGTTCCTGAAACTTTTGATGATGGCTCAACTGAGTGGAGTATTTATATCATCAATAAAAATAAAAATGATTTACACAATGTATTAATTCAATCCAACGGACGGGGTGAAATTGATGCCTGGCCTGTAAAAACAAGTACCTTAAGGCATTACATCAACCATTTAGCCGCCGCTGAATTTTCAAAAGTTGAATTAATGATGGAAGAAGTTTTTTTTCTTGAAAATCAATATTGGGTAAGTTATTATGTAGGCACTACCATATTTGATGGTAAATTTAGTTTTCCGCCCTACTCTATTCATTTAGATAAATGTGAATTCATCAATGAGTTAGGTATGAAGGGCATTATAGCCCAATAAGCATCTTATATTTATTCAAATTTCAATGTTGCAAATTATAGATCATTAGTGCAATTGATAGCCCAATATATTATATAAACATTTGCAACTAAGCATCATACCAAAATGACTTGATTAAAGTATTATTCAGCTAGCTATTATTTGTATTAAAATTTGAGTATTTATTTTAATATCGGATAAAATTGAAAAAAAACAAACCGATATTAGTATATTTGTGGGATGGAATGGAAAAATATAAATTTTATTACCCCAGAACTTCAAGAATATATAGATAGATTGGATGCTAAACAGCAGCAATTAACTAATGCCCGGCCATTGCCAGATGTGGCTTTGCAACGTATCAAAGAAAATATGACAATTGAATGGACGTATAATTCAAACAGTATTGAAGGCAATACGCTTACGTTGCAAGAAACAAAAATGGTGCTTGAAGATGGAATGACGGTGGGGGGTAAATCGCTTCGAGAACATTTTGAAACAATAAATCATAAAGAAGGAATTGATTTTATTTATAACTTGGTAATGCCCAATTACCAAATTACTGAACGAGATATTTTGCAGCTACATAGTATTGTACTAAATAATATTGAAAAGGATTTTGCAGGTAGGTATCGCAGTGGTGCCGTTCGTATTACGGGTGCTAATTTTATTCCGCCTAATGCCTTAAAGGTATATGATTTTATGGCGCAATTGATGGAATGGGTAAATATTGAAACCAATACATTACATCCTTTAGTGATGGCTACCATATTTCATCATCGGTTTGTATGGGTACATCCATTTTTTGATGGCAATGGCCGTTCGGTGCGTTTGCTATTTAATTTATTGTTGATGAAAAAAGGCTATCCGCCTGCTATTATTTTGCGTAATGATAGAAAGAAATATTATGATGCTTTGAATAAGGCAAATAATGGCGAATTATCTAAATTATTACTGTTGATGGCGCAAGCTATGGAACGCAGCTTGAATATTTATTTGAGCTGTCATGATAATTCGTATCCTGAATATCAACGGATTCAAACCATCGTTGAAGAAGAGCAAATGCCATACGGGCAAGAGTACATTAGCCTTTTAGCCCGAAGAGGAAAAATTGATGCTCACAAAGAGGGTAATACTTGGTACACTACAAAATCGGCGGTTACAAATTACATGGATGGTAGAAAACGTAAAAGAAAATAAAAAAAGCGAATTGAGTTGATTCGCTTTTTTTATTTTTTATTTAGTCAAAACCGCCCATATGAGCAGTGGCCCAGCCCATTTCAACGGCAATTACGGCTGCAATAATTATTAGGATAATAGATGCTATTAATACTTTAAATCCTAATTTATATATTTTCAATAAATGCATTGTTTTCATGTGTTCACCAATATTATTAAAAATATTTTCAATACGCATAAATGCACTTTCACTTTTTACAACATAATCGTATGCTCCGTTTTTCATACATTCAACGGCTACAGCAATTTTATCTTGCCCTGAAAGCATGATTACATTTGTTGTAGGGCATATTTCTTTCATTTTTTTTAAAATTTCAACACCATTTTCAGCTGATTTATTTACGCTCATTAAATGATAATCTAATATCACAATTTCAGGGTTGAGATGCATGTTTGCAATGGCTTCTTCGCCTGTTGTATATTCATATAATTTCATCTCAAATCTTTCATCTAAATAATCTTTTATCATTTGCAATTGCATATTATCATCATCTACTAAAAAAATTATTCTCTCTTGCTTTGCCATTTTTTTTAAATTAAGTAGTTAGTTATATTGGTTATTTATTAATCAAAAATAAAATTGTAAACTGATTTTTTTGTAATTACGCTACAAAGTTTTAATTACTTGTGAAAGTTCATTTATTGATTCAGCTAAAATTGCAGTAACTTGTTTTACCAAATCGGGTAATTTTTCGGTTTCCTGTTGTTGGTTACAAATATGTTCAATATTTATGATTAACGAATCTAATGATACAATGCCCATGTATCTTGCTTGCGATTTCATGGTATGGGCTGCAATTTTCAATGTTTCAAAATCTTTATTTTTTTCAGCATTAATCATTGTTGCTGATTTTTCATTGGCTGTTGTTAAATACATCTCAATATATTTTTTCATTTTAGATGTATCGTTTTTTGAAAAAGATTTCAAAAAATCTAAGTTAGTTACCATGCTATAATTAATTATTTTTGTTGGTTAAATTATTTTAGTTTTATTCAGAATTGGTTTTTATTAAAATGATGCTCAATAAATATAAATTCATTTACCAATTATTTTTGGTTAGTGACTATTGGTTACGTGTTTATATATTTTTTTTATCAAATCCTCTTCTTCAAAAGGTTTGCTGATATAATCATTCATACCAATTGCAAAACACCTATCGGTATCAGTTTTTAAAGCATCGGCGGTCATTGCCATAATTTTTACTGAATTGCCAGTAGCTCTAATGGTTTCGGTGGCTATATATCCATTCATTTCAGGCATTTGCAAATCCATCAATACCATATCATATTTTTGTTGGGCTACTTTTTCGGTGGCTATTTTACCATTTTCGGCAACCTCAATTTTTACGTTAGGTATTAATGATTCAAGGGTATCAATCGCCACTATTTGATTGAAGTCGTCATCTTCAGTTAACAATATTTTTATTCCTTCTAGCTTTTTTGCTAACTCAATATAATCGTTGTTGGCATTTTCGGTTAAAATTTCGTTGCTTGATGTAGCTTGTTTGCAAGGGATGGTAAACCAAAAAGTTGTTCCATTGCCATAGGTACTTTGCACACCAATTCCTCCACCCATCATTTCACTTAATTGTTTTGATATAGTTAATCCTAATCCTGTTCCGCCAAACTTTCTACTAGTATCGCTTCCAGCTTGCGAAAAGCTTTCAAAAACCTTATCTAATTTATCTTCGGCAATTCCAATTCCGGTATCTACTACATCAAATTGAATGAATTTATGCGGCTCCATTTTTTCTTCATTTGTGCTACTAAAGCTATGTATATTAAGGGTTACACTTCCTTTTTCAGTAAACTTAATAGCATTTCCAATTAAATTAATCAATACTTGTG
>JBEANU010000092.1:0-5590 GCA_041165265.1 Bacteroidota bacterium
TTATGTAAATAGCAATCAAGTTGGTCAATTATTAAATATGATTGATTTTGAAAGTACACGATTAAGAATTGCTAAAGAAGCATATACTAAAGTGGTAGATAAAAATAATTACTATACCATATTTAATCAATTTGATTTTGAGAGCAGTAAACGTGAATTAAGTGATTTTATGGCAAGATGTTAGGAATGTTCTTCCTCTATGATGAGAGGGTTTTTCATAGGTTGTTTTTAGGTAAAAAACTGCACATAGCTATTATAGCTTTTGTGCAGTTTTTTTTATGAATTAATTTATTCATTTTATTTTAAGCGCTCTAACCTCCCTTTTCGTTTTACTAAATTTTTATAATCCCATTGTATCATTTCTGATTTTTTAAGCCAATTAATAATATCGGTTTCGTTCAGTTGATGATACGATGTATAAGTGATGGAGGCATCTTTGAATTTACCGCTTCCTAAAGTTAGTTTATTGTCGTTAAAATCGGCACCACTCCAAAACATTAATCTGATTCCGCTTTTTAACTGACTGTATCCCACTATCGGATTTTTTTCTAAAAACCAAACAGGATGTGCATGCCAAATTTTACTTTCAGCAGTAGCTAAATTTTTATCAATTAATTGGGCTAATGAATCACAAATTTCTTTTTCATTAGTTAACTGATTATACTTTTGAATTTCAGAATTCATCGTTTAATCTTGTTGCGGAAATTTAGTGATATCCATATAAAAAATTTCCCAAGTATGTCCATCAAAATCTTCAATGGTTCGTTGTTGCATAAAACCATAATCTTTCATTTCAGTAGGTTCAATTCCGCCAGCTTTTAATCCATTAGCCATTACCGTATTCACCTCATCTGTACTATTAAATGATAGAGAAAATAAGGCCGCCAAATTTGTTTTTGTATCGGCAATTGGTTTAGTAGCAAATGATTTAAATTTGTCATCTGTCATAATCATTACAAAAATATTATCGCTCCAAACCATACATTTTGCTGTATCATCTGAAAATTGAGGATTATTTGTAAATCCTAATGCAGTATAAAATGCCATTGATTTTTGTAAATCTTTCACTACTAAATTGATAAAAATTTGTTTCATATTTTGTTGATAGTTTAATAATTATTGAATTGTTATTGTGGTTTAATATATTCAAAAATAACTAAATAAAATTATTTTGAGGAACTGATTTTAAATTAATTATTTTCCTTATCGTATTAATAGTTTAAAATTATTTTCAGAATAAAATTAAACAAACATTCACTTAATTGGCAGAATATTAAGCTGATATGATGCCTTAGAAAATAATGCTATGAAAGCCTTTGTGTTTTTGATTTTTTGTAACCACAGCCTTATTGAATGGCTTTTTAATTTGGGCTTTAGCCTTCAATAAAAATTGTAAGGAACAATATAAGTTAAATTGGCTTGATTAAAGAATTATTCACTTAGGTATTATTGCATGTAGTTTCACTATTGTTGATAAAACCATTTTTTCGAAAAATAAATTGTAGAACCAAAATTTGAACAAAGCATTAATTGAAATATGCGCTTGGGGAGTGGATTTGGAGCAAAATAAAAATGGGACTGAAAAGATTTTCTCTCTTCAATCCCATCGTGTGATCCCGCTGGGACTCGAACCCAGGACCCCAACATTAAAAGTGTTATGCTCTACCAGCTGAGCTACGGAATCAGCACTTAGTGTTTTACCACCTCGTTGCTTTTTTAAGCGGCTGCAAAAATACAAACGCTTTTTATATTTGCAAATACTTTCTGATTTTTATTTTCTTTTTTCTGAAAAATATTTTTCAATTTCTTTCAAACCCTTATTGTTAAAGCATTGGCTGGATGATAAAAATCCTTTTCGTGCTGATGCAATGCCATATTTTATGTCATCAATACCTTCTAAATCATGTGCATCAGGATTGATAGATATAAGTACATTTTTTTCAATTGCGTAGTTTATCCAACGCCAATCTACATCTAAGCGATAAGGGCTTGCATTCAATTCTAAAACAACTTTATTGGCTGCACATGCATCAATTATTTTTGTATGATTAATGGGATACCCTTTTCTGCTTAAAAGTAATCTACCGGTTGGATGACCTAATATTGTTGTATAAGGGTTTTCAATGGCTTTTATTAAGCGCTTCATGGCAGTTTCTTCTGTCATTTTTAAAACAGAATGAACTGATGCAATTACAAAATCAAATGATTTTAAAACATCTTCAGGGTAATCTAAATCGCCACTATATAAAATATCTGATTCAATTCCTTTAAATATTTTAAATGGAAATAATTGCTGATTTAATATATCAATTTCATGATGTTGCTTACTAATTGCATCGTATTTTAAACCACTTGCGTATGTTGCTGATTGAGAATGATCGCTTAGGCACAAATATTCAAATCCTTTACCAATACAGCATTCAGCTAGTTGTTGTAATGTGTTTTTTCCATCGCTATAGGTGCTATGACAATGAATGACACCTTTGATATCTTTTTCTTCAATTAATTGTGGTAATAAATTTTGCTTTGCTAATTCAATTTCAATGGTGCCTTCACGTAATTCAGGCTCAATATAGCTTAACTGAATGCTTTGATATAGCTGTGTTTCAGTTAAATAATTTTGTTTTTGAATAAATCCTATCTGTTCAATATGTTTTTGTGTTGATGTGCTTTGCCACCAATTAAAAATAAAATTTTGTTCATCCGAAATAAATATTTTTATTGGAAACCTTTGCTTATAGCGGCATTCAATCATCATACAAGCTTCATCAAAATCAATTTCTGAAATATCTTGTATGGTTTCTAATTCATTAATTAATTCCATTTCATTTTCAAATGATGTAATAATTTCAATTTCATCTATTACATTTTCCTTACGGCGAACCTGACCAGTTATTTCAAATTTATCTTCTGTAAAAGTGGTTTGCAGTTGATGAAGTAGGGTAGTGGCAACTAATAATCCTTCAGCATAAAAAAATTTATTTTTATTTTGATGAATAAAATGTATTTGCTGAATGATATCAATTTGAGTTTTTTCACCAAAACCCTTCAGTGTTATTAATCTATTTTCTTTACAAGCATATAAAAGTTCGCCTATATCTTCAATTTCTAATTCCAACCAAATAGTTCGAAGCTTTTTGGGCCCTAAACCTTTAATTTTCATCATGTTTAATAACCCTTCTGGCGTTTTTAATAGTAAATCATCTAATGCTTTTATGCCGCCAGTTTGTTGGTATTCATGAATCAAATTTAAAATTGATGCACCTACACTCGGAATTTTTAAAATGGCTTTATCTTCCATTTCATAAAGCGGTGTTTTCCAGTTATCAATTTGAAATGAAGCACTATTATAACTTTTTGATTTGAATGAATTTTCATCATGCAAATCCATCAGTTTGCTTAAGTATTTTAGGCTGTCAGCAATTTCTTCATTGGTAAAATTATTCATCAAAAAATATTTTTGATTACAAATGCTGTTTTAAAATGGCAGTAATTTTTTCAGAAGCCATACCATCGCCCAAGCAATTTGAATTTAAAGCTGGTATTTTAATATTGTTATAAGCTTGAATGATATTATGTTTTAAAGGCCCAGCTTGCTGATTCCAGCCTTCTTGTACGGTTTCAACCCATTCCGTTTGTGTATCAGTTAATATGCCCGGTGTGTGATGAAAATAGGCTTCTTTGGTAATGCCACCTGAATCAGTATAAACAAATTTTGCAAAGCGGATTAGTGTTTGCGAATCAATATAACCCAAAGGCTCGGTTAAAATAATATTGGGTTGATGAATTAAATTTTCCATACCGTTTTCTTTTACCACTTTTAATGTTCGTGGATGAATAGGGAAAATTACCATTTCTTTAAAGCTTTGAATGGCTTCTAAAATATTTCGTAAATTGCTTACATCATCAGTGTTTGAAGCCCGATGGCAAGTCATAAAAATAAATTCTTTTTTCTTGATTCCGTATTTTTCAAATATGGAATGTTGGTTGGCTTCAATAGCAGGTATATTTTGTTCAATAATATCAATCATCACATCGCCTACATTATAAACGTGTTCGGTAATGCCCATATCTTTCAATATATCAATAGCTTTGGGCGTAGGACAGAAATAAAAATCGGATAAAATATCTGTAATTAGTTTATTAGATTCTTCAGGAATGTGTTTGTTAAACTCTCTTAATCCAGCTTCAATATGAGCTAATTTCGATTTTGTTTTAATGGCTGCAATAGAAGCCGCAGCGGTTGAATTGGTATCGCCAAATACAATTACACAATCGGGTTTTTCTTTTAAAAAAATATCTTCCATTTCAATCAACATTCGTGCAATCTGCCTGCATGGTGTATCGGAGCCAATTCCTAAATTATAATTAGGATCAGGAATGCCCAATTCTTTAAAAATATTTCCACTCATACCTGCATCATAATGCTGCCCAGTATGAATGATTATTTCATCAAATTCTTTACGTATTGCTTTTGATAAAGGCGCTAATTTTATGAATTGTGGTCGGGCACCAACCACCGATATTATTTTTTTTTTCATACTTATTTAAAATGCATTTTTTAAAATTACAGCAGCATCTTTACCATGATTAAACAATAAATCAATGATGGACATATTAGGAACAAAATCGCCCCAAAGCTGCTTGTATTGTGGATGTTTGAAGTTGGTAATAGTTAATTCAATATGATGTTGTTTGTATAATTCGGCTTCTTGATAATTATTGCCACCAAAACCTGATAAATATTTTGTGGCATTAATTTGCTTGCAAATATTGATTAATCGCATAGTTGATTCGCCTTCCGCTTTTAATTCAGATGAAATAATTAGTGGGGTTTTTATTTCTAAAGCATTACAAGCAAATTTTATTAAAGCAATGTTTATAGCTGCCATATTTTCGCCGCTATGCAATAAACAGTTTTCAAATTCGGGAAAATAATTAGTATAAAAAGGGGCTTTTTTATAATTGCCTTCAACTGTTTTTAAAACTTTTTTAATGTTATGTTCAAACTGAACAATGCCTACTTCATTAATATTCTGACCAAATTTACCAGTTTGTAATGCAGGCAGTGTAAGCCATTGAGCGCCTTGCGGTGTTTTTATTTGATTCCGATTAATGAAACTATTTTTTGTAAATTGTACATCATCTAACAATACAAAAACATCTGCTTTTTCAATTTTATAAAAATATCCAATCCAAGGCACAAAATTGGGTTGATGAATGGCTGCTATCATTTATTGTGTATTAATTATATCGTAATTATAAATTTTAGCTTCACCATCAAGTACTACTTCATTGTACTGATTTATACATTTTGTTGATAAAATAAATTTATATTTTTCTGGTTCAATTTCTTTAATAGTAATGGTAATTGTAATGGTATCATCAATAAAAACAGGTAGTACAAATTTAATTTGTTGAGTAGCATAAATACTCCCAACACCTGGCAAATGATTGCCAATTGCATTTGAAACTAATCCCAAAATATACATACCATGAACTATGTTTCTTTTAAATCTTGTGGTTTTTGCATATTCTTCATCAAAATGTATAGGATTAAAATCGCCTGTGACTTTACCGTATAATTCTA
>JBEANU010000093.1:0-3678 GCA_041165265.1 Bacteroidota bacterium
ATTTTCAGGGCAAGAAAAAATTGTAGAAAATTTATTGGTATTTATTCAAGCAGCCAAACAACGTGGCGAAGCTTTAGACCATGTATTGTTGCATGGCCCACCGGGTTTAGGTAAAACTACATTGAGCCATATCATTGCAAATGAATTGGGTGTAAGTATGAAAATAACTAGTGGCCCAGTGATTGAAAAAGCTGGTGATTTAGCCGGATTGCTTACCAATCTTCAACCGAATGATGTTTTGTTTATTGATGAAATACACAGAATGCAAACTACGGTGGAAGAATATCTTTATTCGGCAATGGAAGATTTTAAAATTGATATCATGATTGAAAGTGGCCCCAATGCACGTTCAGTTCAAATTGCATTAAATCCATTCACATTAGTGGGCGCTACTACCCGAAGCGGTTTATTAAGTTCACCTTTACGCAGCAGATTTGGCATCACATCACGGGTTGATTATTATTCAAAAGAAGTGTTGAAGGGAATTATTGAGCGTTCATCATCTATTTTAAAAATGGAAATTGATGGAAAAGGAGCTTTTGAAATTGCCCGTAGAAGCCGTGGTACGCCTCGTATTGCCAATGCTTTATTGCGCCGAATTAGAGATTTTGCACAAGTAAAAGGCAACGGAAAAATTGATTTGGAAATTGCCAGATATGGGCTAGAAGCTTTGAATGTAGATGAAAATGGATTAGATGAAATGGATAATAGAATTTTAGCCGCCATTGTTGAAAAATTTGGCGGTGGGCCGGTTGGTGTAACTACAATTGCAACCGCAGTGGGTGAAGAGCCAGGAACTATTGAAGAAGTGTACGAACCTTATTTAATACAAGAAGGTTATTTAATGCGTACGCCAAGAGGCAGAGAAGCAACTGATTTAGCTTACAAACACGTAGGTAAAATTCCACCGAATAAAATGGGGAATTTATTTTGATTGTTTTGTGAAAAATGCCGAGTATTTATGAAAATAAATTTAACAAAAAATTTGTATTTGGGGTATTTATGATATTAGATTTACAGAACTATTCCAAAATTATTTACTCACTTAAAACAATTATTAATTATGAAAAAACGTAACTTAATGTATTTGTTTATGTTGCTGGGGGGGGGGGGTATTTACACTCACCAGTACGCAAGAAAACAACAGCCTTGAAGCCCAAATGCGCTTTGAACAACAACCGCCAATACCCGAAGCCTACTATGTGCAGAAGCTGCCGCAGGCAACATCAGAAGGGAACAATATTATTTTTAGTGTTAAATTTTTAGATGAACCTAATTTGCCTAACAAATTATTTTTGAACCCAATTGAAAACCAAAATTTAGTATTGCAAGATGATGGCAATTACCCCGATGAAATTGCTGGCGATTTAAAATATACCACTTTAATGAGAGAAGATTTACAATTGTTTACTAACAAAATTCATGCTTTAGAAGATGAAATTAATGCCGATGGTGGTGTTATTAATTTTACAGGGCACGATGGTCATTTTACAAAACCCGAAGAGTTAGTACATTTTGATTTTCAAAAATTTGAAAACAATGAAGAAACCCAAGTTGAAGCACGATTGATAGCTGCCACTGATTGTACTGATGAAATAAAAAAAGAAAAATCATTATTCATAACCGATATAAGTGTAGTTGAAGACCCGGTAAGAACATACAATTTTTTTACTAATCAAGGAAATAAACAAGGTGCTTGGACATTTGGTCATCTATTGGGTAACATAATCAACAACCCAAATAATGTGAATGCTTTTATTGAAAACTGGGTAAGTTCTTTTACAGTTCAACAAACCAATACTACATCAGGTGATATTGCTTACACCCGACCCGATGTAAAAACACATCTAATGGCTGCATGGATAATTGCTTGTTACAGCGACCCACTATTTAGCCCAACTATTCCCAAAACTGCTTCTCAAATTAAATATGATATTACTAATAATGTATCAGGAAGCGATTGGCATTATTATGTAAATCAAATACCGGGAAATATTCTTTTAGATAATGCTCCTTTCAAACTAACAGCAATTGTAAACCGAATGGATTTAAGAGGAAATAATGCCTTCGCTACAGCAGGATATTCCAATGGTAGTATAAATATGACTAATGCTGGGGAAACTAGATTTATATTCTCCTTACTTAATGTTGATGATGACCCAACTTTGAATTATAGCATTTTACCTACACATGGTAATATTGGAAATTCGGGCGAAAGCTTTTTCGATTGGAAAGGAATGAATGTAATTTTGGAATATTCAAACCCACAACCAAATTTAGAATTATTGCAAGGATTTGCAAATACTTGGGTTCAGCTTTCAGGAATGCCTTTTAATTCATCTTTATCAACTGGAAATAATAATTATAATGACAATTTGCAATACATTACGGATATCGTAACACGAGTTAATGCAATGCCCCAGAGAATCAATGGGAGTGCAATAAATAGAATTAGAACTAATGAGAAAATATTTGATTTAGAGGATAATGAACATGGTATTACTTTCATTAGTTGGGTAGGAAAAAAATGGGAATTTAGGCAATTCGAATTAGCATCAAATGGTTTATTAGAACCTGTGCCTGTTACAAATGTACCGTATTTTGGAGTAAATGATGCAGAGCACAGTCCTAATGAAACTTCAAATCAAGTCATTGGTCATTTTGATTCACAAAAAAGTCAAACTTTTTTAAATTGGGTATCTCAAAATAGTTTTCATATTGAACAAGGTAATTTTCAAATTCCCAAAAATTTAAGTGCAATGTCTGCTCCTAATTATTCAGAGTTAATAAATTATTTTGTGTTTGATCAAAATTATTATAATTCAGAGCAAGCAGATTATAATTTGAAAAAAGTAAGACATGAAATTTCTTTAAACACTTGTCAAGGATGCCATGGCGGAGAAACAAAAACCGAATTTACAATGATTACACCCATGGTATATGGTCAATATGCTGATTATTGGTCAAGTGCTCCTGTTTTAGGTTCAGGTTACTTATCTGTTCCTATTGATGCAAGAGATTACTTTAATAGCACTATTAACAATAATGGTTCTGGTAATACTGGTGGTACATTTGAACAGTATCTTTTTACCCAAAGTGCTCCATCACATGTCAGTAACAATTACAAAGTAGAGGCAGGTTTGTTCAAAGAGCAAAAAACTATCCCAACCCTCTCTCCATTTTTAACAGGTAGAAGATTTAATAAAATAGCTAATCCTGTTCCACCAAATATCCCATTAACTATAGATGACTGGGCGGATGATAATAATGACCCAGCAGATTTAAAAGATAACCTTTTTTCTACATCTAATAAATTTTCTGACAAATTAATGGAAGGTCTTTTTTACGTAAATGACCCAGATAATCATAGTCCGCTATCTTCTAATAGTGCTGCAATCGGAGGTTCCCCTTATAATCATGATACTAAATATATGTATAACGATTTAGAAATGCGAAAAAAGGATATTTGTAGTTTTCTATTAGATGAAGATGCAAGTTCAGGTAATGTATTACGAACAATGCATCGCTTAGGTAAAAATCCACTTCCTTTAGGGGCTCATTAATTTTTATTAAAATGAAAATAATAATAGCCCTGATTTTGTTAGGCTTTACTTACATCGCTGTTGCACAAAATTTTCATACCAAATTCATAACAAGTAGCAACCAATCCAACTATTA
>JBEANU010000094.1:0-4223 GCA_041165265.1 Bacteroidota bacterium
ATTACCACCAGAGCCACATGGTTGACCGAATCCACCACCTGTACCACCTCCATTTACATAAATTACTTCTCCATTACCATCAACACTTAAAACACCTGAACCAGGGTTTGTAATCGGTGTAGATGCTGTAGATAAATCAGAAAGTGTCAACCCACTAAAACCAGTTCCTCCATTTGCATTTGCTGTGATTGCTGTATTAGTTAATGGAAAAGAATTTATCTCTAATGAATTTTGAGGACCTGAAAAATTATTTGAAAGATTGATTCCTACATTAGTGCCATTATCGCCTAATATCATTTGATTACTATTCCTCACTTGTGCATTAACCCCTATTGCAGCAGCATTACTGATATTATTAGCTGCTGAAGTATTGCTGCCAATTAATAAATTATTGTTACCACCTGTAAATGCTTGCCCTGATTGATGGCCAATAAAAATATTATCATTGTTACTAATTATTGCTGCACCTGATTTTGTTCCAATCAATACATTTCGATAACCCGATGAATTGCTTTGACCTGCCATATATCCTATTTGTTGATTATCATCTCCTGTTATTTCATGAGCACCTGCTGATGACCCCAAAAAGTTATTTTGACTACCTGTGCTTGCAGGCGATGGGGGTGCAGAAGGAGCACCTGAATGATTACCAATATAACAATTATTGCTGCCTGAAGTATTAGTTGAGCCAGCATCTTTACCCAAAAAAGTATTATTATCACCTGTAGTATTATTAAATCCTGCTAAGGAGCCATAAAATGTATTTTGTTCACCACCATTATTACTTGTACCGCATCTGAAACCTGTAAAAGTGTTGTCACCATTTGTTGTATTTGTAGCACCTGCTTCTGTTCCAATAAATGTATTTTGAAGACCTGAAGTGTTAGCAAAACCTGCATTAGCTCCTATAAATGTGCTATGATTAATAGCGTTATTATAACCTGCTTGATACCCTATTAATGTACTTGCAATTCCAGAAGTATTTGAATAACCAGCCCTATAGCCTATCATAGTATTATAACTATTCGTTGTACCATTTCCACTTTCCACACCAAGAAAAGTATTGCGGTCAGCACCGTTAACTAAATTACTACCTGAACCATATCCTACAATTGTATTTTGTTGACCAGTGCCCGTATTTGTATTACCAGTACGCCCAACAAATGTATTTTTTCTTCCTAAATTATCATTAGGCAACGCCAACACCAAGTTGCCACCAATGCGATAGCCTGAGTTGATAAAATTAGTTGTAGTGCTTGTGGCAGTATTTGAGTTTACATTTATATTATCATCTACATCGAGGCGGTATTGAGGGGTGGTAAAATTTGTACCCATACCAACAAACCCCTGTGTAAGCCCTGCTGAGCCTCTAATAGTCATTCTATTCGCATTGTTAGTTAAAAATTGAAGTTCATTAGGGCTTTGCTGATTTACTTCTGCAATTACTGATGAATTTGGTATGCCAACTCTTAAACCATCAGTAGAGTTTTGGCCTGTTGAGGTATTGGTAATATGCAAAAACGAACCAGCATTTGGTTGACAAATAGTTGTACCCGTACTGTTATGCAAATGAAGCATATATGTAGCTGTGGTCGTTCCTATTGCTAAGCCAGGAAAACTGGAACGAGTAGATGTTGTACCACTCGGACAACCAGTTGCACCAGTTCTACCAATCGCAATTGCTGCATTATTGTTTGAATAAATAATATTAGCACCTGCCGCAATAGTACCTGGAGTGGTTGTAGTACCTATTAAAAGAGAGCTATCACCAACGTGTATTGCTCTTACACGAAGAGAATCGGCATGAATCCAATATTCAGGTATATTTATGTTCTGTGCATTAGATTTTACTGAGAAAATCAGTACAGTTAAAAATGTCAAAATACTTGAAATAGCGGTGATTTTTTTGTTCATAATTAAAAATTTTATTTGTTTTAGAATTTAGACTTATTGATGATGAATTAATATTTTTTGTTGAAAAATTTTATTTTCGGCGCTGTATTGGACTATGTAAATTCCATTCTCTAATTCTGTAACATCAACTGTGTTTTCATTTATCACTTCCTTTCTTTTTCTTCCTAAAAAATCAAAAAGTGAAACGCAAAAATTATTACCAGAAGATGGAATAAAAATTTTTTTATTGGTTGGATTGGGATAAAAAAACAAATTAGAAATATTAAGAAATTTTGTGCCAGCATCAACTGAATCTGTACCTAAATAAATATTATCTAAATAGTAATATGCCCAACATTGATTTATGTTGTCAGGGAAACCATTACTTGATGCTTGCCATGTTGGATTTGATATCAAAATACTAGTGTCAGTATGTAAATTATCAAAAAAATTACCCACGTACAAATACTTATAATTTGAGTCTGCTACAATTGAAAATTGGAGAGTCGTCCAACCTGCATTATTTGTATTTATTGTGCTTGAAAAAAGCTGAGAGTAATTGTGCAGTGATATTGAATCATATGGTACTGTTGTTAATAGCATTCCTAAATTATTAACTCCACAATTTGAGCTATCAGCTAATGAAATATCTATACTTGCGAAATATTTCACTCCAATTTTTAGAGAATCTAAAAGTCGAGCACCAATAATTTCTCTATAGTTTGGGTAATAATTTGAGGTTCGGGCAAATAATCCTAAATAAGCACTTCCATTTTTATTATCATCACAATAGCCTAGAATATTATTTGGAACATGGGAGGTAAAAAAAATATCCTTGTCAATAGCGTTATAGTAGTCTACGGATTGAGTTGAATAGATCCAATACTTTGGCAAAATAAAATTACTGTCATTGTCTATTGGGCAGTTCCCTTTAAAAGCATTTAGACTTTTTAATTGTAGTGTGTCTTCAAAACTCGGATTAGGCACTAAATTAATTTGTGCATTTATTTGCGAAGCAAAGAAGATAGCTACTATAAAAAGGATTGTTTTTTTCATACTAGGTCTTTGAGAATATTTTTTTAATTTTCAAAATTATACTATAAATAAAGTAAATGCAATACCCAAATATGGGTAGGGGTACATAAAAAAGCCCGTTTTTCAAATTATAATCATAGTAATATCCTCTGAATGATTAAATACAGTTACATGATTTTCTTTTTTTCAATCCTTACCAGTGCCTACTAAGCTGCATCTTGCTAAAAATACAATTGATATAAGCTGAATTTTTTTATTTTTGTTTTATATATGAAAATAGCTGACATCATTCAACAACTCGAAACCTTTGCTCATCCTTCATTGCAAGAATCGTATGATAATGCAGGGTTGATAGTAGGTGATGCAAGTACAGAAATTTCAAAAGCCATTATTTGTTTAGATGCTATTGAATCAGTGGTAGATGAAGCTATTGCTGAAAAAGCAAATCTTATCATTGCTCATCATCCTATTATTTTTTCAGGATTAAAAAAATTGAATGGTAAAAATTATGTTGAACGTGTTATTATCAAAGCCATTCAGCACAATATTGCCATTTATGCCATTCATACCAATTTAGATAATGTTTTGCAAGGCGTTAATCAAAAAATTGCTGAAAAAATTGGATTAAAAAATTGTCAGATTTTAGCCCCCAAATCAGGTGTTTTAAAAAAGCTAGTAACTTTTGTTCCCGTTGAATTTGCCGAAAAACTTAAGTCAGCATTATTTCAAGCAGGAGCTGGAAATATCAGCAATTATGATGAGTGTAGCTTTGCAATGGAAGGAAAAGGAACATTTAGAGGCAATGAATTTAGTAATCCTACGATTGGTGAAAAAGGGAAAAGAGAAGAAGTACAAGAAACGCGATTGGAAATAATTTTTGAAAATTTTCAGCAATCAAAAATTCTGAAAACATTGTTTGAAACCCATCCTTACGAAGAAGTAGCCTATGATATTTATGCTTTAGAAAATAATCATCCGCAAATTGGTGCAGGTTTAATTGGCGAATTAGAAACCGAAATGAATGAAATTTCATTTTTGCAACACACAAAAAAATTGTTGGAAACCAATTGCATAAGGCATTCACATTTCATCCACAAAAAAATAAAAAAAGTAGCTGTATGTGGCGGCAGTGGTAGCTTTTTATTAAAAACTGCAATTCAGCAAAATGCTGATGCTTTTGTAACGGCTGATTTTAAATACCATGAATTTTTTGATGCCGATGCCAAAATTTTAATTGCTGATGTAGGGCATTATGAAAGCGAACAATTTACAATTGATTTATTATATGATTATTT
>JBEANU010000095.1:0-5021 GCA_041165265.1 Bacteroidota bacterium
TTATTCCAATTCTTTATCAAGTATTTTCAGTTTTTTCTTTTTCTTTTTCTAGAAATAATCAGTATTTCATGGATTGTAAAAGAGAGTTCATTCCATCAGTCTGCCTATATCAATAGCTCAAATCAAATTGTTGGTAGTGCTTTAAATTACTATTATGGCTTTACATCTTATATCCACCTTAAAAAAGTGAATGATAGTTTAGTAGCTGAAAATGCACTATTAAAATCACATGAAGAATATTCTTACTTACTATCAAAAGATTCAAGTAAGTTTGTTTTAGATTCCAATAAAAAATTAGCCTACCAATATATAGTTGCGAAAGTAATTAGCAATCAAACTACCAATATTAATAACTACTTGTTAATTGATAAAGGCTCAAAAAGTGGCATAAAACCTAATATGGGTGTAATTTGTGATCATGGTGTGGTGGGTATTGTAAAAGATGTTTCTGAAAATTTTTCATTAATTATTTCAGTTTTACATAGTAAATCAAAAGTAGGTGTTCGTGTAAAAGAAAGTAATTTTGTAAGCATGGTTTGGGATGGCTATGATGCAACAATTTCATCCATCACTGATTTACCTAAACACGTGAAAATTAAAAAAAATGATACTGTTTATACTAGTGGCCAATCTTGGTTTTACCCTGCCAACTTAATGGTTGGCAAAATTGATGATTATGGTTTAAAAAATGGCAGTAATTTTTATCAAGTAAAAGTAAAATTGAGTACCAATTTTCAAGCTTTAAGCTACGTGTATGTAGTTAACTCTGTTTTACGAGCTGAATCAGATTCATTAACCGTTAAATTACATGATGAATAATAGCTATATAAAATTATTTTTTCGGTTTATATTTTATTTAATGTTTCA
This sequence comes from Bacteroidota bacterium, assembly GCA_041165265.1. GTDB lineage: Bacteria > Bacteroidota > Bacteroidia > Chitinophagales > CAIODY01 > CAIODY01. The sequence continues at coordinate 868 of JBEANU010000095.1, forward strand.
GGTTTTAGTTTTAAACCGAATTGAATTAAGTGGATTAATGAACCCTTACTATTACCCTTTATTTGTGCTGCTTTTACCATTAAATTTTACTAATTCAGTTTGCTTAATATTAGCATTTTTGATGGGTTCATCAGTTGGTTGGTTTAGTAATTCAATGGGTTTGCACTCCATGTCATTAGTGATAATGACATTTGTACGACCATACATTATTCAAATTATTTTTCCGCAAGCCAGTAATGATGAAATGGAAGATTTATCAATAAGCAGAGTGGGAGTTTTTAATTTTGTATTATACACTTTTGTACTTCTTTTTATCCATCACTTTGTATTTTTTATTGCTGAAGTGTGGAGTTTTTCAAGGTTTTGGCTTACCATAACTAAAATAATATTAAGCACAGGATTAAGTACTATTTTAATAATTTTAGGTGAATATTTATTTTGGCGTAAAGCAAGTTAATTTAGTATATCAATATAATTACTTTTTACCAAAAGGCAATTTATAGTGCATCCCCAATTCAATACCTAATGTTACATTTCTACTTTTTTCATTTAAATTATTATTGAATAAATTTTTTAAATTGCTACCGTAAGTAGCTCTACCACCCATTGATAGAAATAAATTTTTATTTAAATAAAAATCATAATTAATACCTGCAACTAAATTCCACTCAGTAAGATTAATCTGTTTCTTAATATAATCTGCTTCAATAATATTAGGCGTTGATAAATCAGTACTTTTCAGCCAACCATATTGCACACCAATCATATAATCCATCACTACAGGCTTTTGCTCTACTCCTTTTAACGGATGCCACTTAAATTTAAAAAGTAACGGAATGTGGTTATAGTTTAATTTTAATCTGGTAGTTTTATCTTTTATAGTATACTGCGATGTAACCTCATATCGTTGTGCAATTTGCGATACTAAATGATATTCAACTTGCAAACCAAATTTATTATTAAAATCATATCCTGCCAAAAAGCCGTAAGCCAAACCAGCATCAATTTTATAATTAATTTGTGTTGAAGTGGCTTTTGTGATACTTGATGGTTGCGTTACTAAAATCCAAGTATTATTAAATTCGCCTTTCAAACCAATGTGAAATCCTTTTACAAAGTATAATTGCCGTTTTAGCAATTCATCAATAAATACATTATTTCCAATATTTCGGCGTTCTATTCTTTTATTAAACTCATTTTCAATATTTGATATTAAGGTTGGTTTGAATAAATTAGCAAATTCCATCAACTCTCTTTTATTGGATGCGGAAAGAATTTCATTTGAAATATGAGGTGTTATGATTGTATTGGGTTCATTCAAATTTATTACTTGATTCAAATTTGATGCTCCGTTGTCCATCAAATCATTGTTATTGTTTGAATGTGTAAATGCATCAATTGTAACAATAGGTTTTGATGTTGCAATTTTTATGGTATCACTTTTATTTTCAGATGGTGAATGGGTTGTATTTGTAGAAGTATTTTTATTTTCAGATTGAATTAAACTTCGATGTTTAATTTTTGCAATTGAATTTTGTAAATCATTTCTATTTTCAACCAATAAAAAACTTGAAACGGCAATCAAACCGCCTATAGCAGCTGCAATACCATATTTAAGCCATCCTACAAAAAAATATTTTTTTTGGGTGGGTAATTCTTTTTCAATAGATGCCCAAAGAGCAGCATTGGGCTGAACTTGATATTCAGCCAAGGCATCTTTAAATAAGTTATCTATTTTATTATTTTCCATAATTCAAAGTTTCAACTAAGTTTAATTTTTTTTTTGAAACATCTTCTATCATCTTTTGCAAAAGCAATCGGGCTCGTGACATTTGCGATTTTGATGTACCTTCACTAATACCAAGCATTTCGCCAATTTCTTTATGCGTAAAACCTTCTATAGCATATAAGTTAAAAACAGTTCTATACCCTGCTGAAAGGCTTTGAACCATTTTCATTAATTCATTTGCACTCATATTATCAATAGCATTTGAGTTTACATTTTGAATATCCCTAAATGGGGTAAGTTCAACAATGGGAAACATTTTGGAATTTTTTCGATAAATTTCAATAGCAGTATGCACAAAAATTCTACGAATCCAGCCCTCAAATGAGCCTTCATTTCTAAATTGTGAAATATTTTTAAAAACTTTTATAAAACCCTCCTGCACAATATCTTCGGCATCTTCATGGGTATGTGCATAGCGCAAACATACAGCAAACATTTTTCCGCAAAAGGTTTGATATAATTTTTCCTGAAATTTTCGATTGTTGTTTTTACAACCTTCAATCATTTCAAAATAATCTTGTATGTTGCTGGCTTCCGTCATCTTTAGGTTTTAAAATTACAGAGAATCCCAATTCAATTCAACATCTTATTTTAAGGTTTCTAAATACATAGTCGGTAAGTTGATGTAAATGGTTGCAACACAGTAAAATATTTTTTTACAATTAATTTTTAGCCTATGTTGATATATCATTTTCGTACTTGCACAAAAAGAGTATTTCAGTCATCTAACAACTTTTTTGCCTTTATATTATTATAGTAAATGTATGCTCAATAATTATTTAACTACACTTTTGAAGTTCAAAATTGCAAGTTTAATATAATAGCAATAAGCGCTTGCTGGTATTATGCTTTTATTAATTTTTTTGTAATTGAAGTTCCTTTGCTATCTGTAAATGTTATAAAATAAACTCCTTTTGCAAAATTTGAAATATCAAAATTAAAAGTAGATGAAGTTATATTTTTTTCAGATTTTGAAATGAATACCTGACCAATAGCATTGGTTATTACAATTGATAAGCTGGTATTTGAGGCAAATTTTGTTTGAATAGATAAATTGTTAGTAGCTGGGTTTGGATATATATCAATTACTAAATTTAAATATTGTTTAGCAATCAATTCAGGCGATGATGCTACATCAGGCTTACAAACCAAAAGTGCTGAAGCTGTTAAATTAGAGCGATTGGGTGAATTGGCTAAAGCTGTTTCCATTCGTGTAACTTGATCATTAGTGAACATCCATAAAGCTTCATCATCACAATAATCCATAAAATTCATAAACATTTCACCATCAGTAGCATTGCTTTTATATAGCCCTGCACCTGCGCAGGTGTTTTTATTAAAAGGATAATTTGTTGGCCAAGCAATTCCGATATTAGATGTAAATGATGGCGGTACATCATTGCAATAGTCTGTTCCACAATTAGCATCACCCCAGGTATGCCTTAACCCAAAATAATGCCCCACTTCATGTGTTAGCGTTCTGCCTTTATTATAATTAGGATCAATGGTGCCTTTATCGCCACATGATTTTGCCCAAATCCAAGTTCCATCCGTATTTGAATTGCCAAAAGGAGCTGCTAAACCAGTTAAGGTTGAACTGGCAGGAAAGGTTGAATAACCCAATAAAAGTACTGAACTGCTATTGCAATCAGATACCCAAACATTTAAATATTTAGTTGGATTCCATATTGTAGCTGGTTTAATTGTACCATCCATATAGTTTTTAAAGCTTGTTGCTGATGTAAATGAGGTTGGATTTGTCCAACCTTTTGATGTAAAATCAACTCTATCAATCCCTGCAACATCTAATGTGTCAATACCATTAGGCTTCACCCATGCTGGTTTAAACTGAATATCCATATTGGCAATTGCAACGCCATTAGCATTAGGTGATGGCAAATTATTGGCTACAGCATAATTATAAAAAGGTAAATTGCCACCTGAACCCATATTTGCATATTGATTTGTGTTATAACCAACGCCTTGAAAATCATCAGTTAAAATTTGAATTTGAGATAATACTTGTGCATCTGATATGTTGGGGTAAGTTCCAACGTTTTGCCCACCATGAATTACATGAATAACTACCGGAATTACATAAGTATTTGCTTTGCCCTTTGAAGCTATTTTTTCAGCTTTAAATAATTCTACTTTTTGATTAAACCATTCATCCCAATCAGCTGTAGTGGCCTCAGTTGAGCATCTATTAATATTTCTATTTACTGATTGTGCCAAACTAAAAACTATAGCACCTAAAACAAATAAAATTGAAAGTGTAATTTTTTTCATGAATAATAAACTAAAATTGGTTTTTAAAATTGCGTTAAAATTATTATTAAAAATGATACTAAAAATGAATTTCAAT
>JBEANU010000096.1:0-2806 GCA_041165265.1 Bacteroidota bacterium
ATGTGTTTAATACATTTCTTACTTTAACATGGAAGAAAAATGGAAGCAAAAAATTATTTGAAAAATCATGCATCAAAGCATCATTAATAAAAAATATTTTTGATGATAACTTCATTAAACCTATAGTGTTTGCTCTTTCAACAATAATAATTTTAGTGACGGTGAAATGCTCATCAGCCTAATAATATTTTCATTGATATATAAAATCAGGATGGTAAAAAAATGAATGAATTGTGTAAGGAATATGAGTTTAAGAATTCATTGTTTTAAGTTTCATCTTCAATATTCCAAAACCAATTGCAGCTGAAATACTTAATACGCTGATGAACACAAACATTGCATCAAAGCCATATTGATGTGCAATACTCAAACCAACCGAAGGTGCTGCAATATTAGCTATTCCGTAGGCGATAGAATATAAAGCTGAATATTGCCCTTGTCGTTCTTTTAATCCTCTTGATAAAACAAAACTCATCATAAAAGGCATGGCAAATATTTCACTAAAGGTCATTACAAAAGTATAGGCAACGGCAAACAGCATAAGTGACTGACCAAAATAAAGCAACAGCAAGGCAAAAGTAACGCATAAACATCCCCAAATAATATAATTAAAATTATTTCGCTTGTTCTCTAAATAAGCAACCATAGGCATTTCCAACATCACTACAATAAATCCGTTAAGAGCCATTAACCACCCAATTGTTGTTTCAGAATAATGACTTACTCTATCAAAATATTGTGGAATACTTGCAAAAATTTGAAAGAAACAAATGCCATAAATGGCTGTTAATCCAATAAAAACAAGATAGATATAATCACGATAGGCGGAAGTGTTGCTATCATTCAACACATGATGTGCCTTGGCATGCGGCTGATTAATTTTTTTGGGTAAATAAAAATATAACAATAACGCAGCTCCAAAACTTGAAAAAGCATCTATCACAAATAACCATTTATAACCTAAATATAAAGCCACAAAACCACCAATTGCTGGGCCAACTGAAAATCCTAAATTGATAGCCAAACGCATTAAAGAAACAGAACGAGTTCGGTTTTCAGGAGTACTAAAAGATGCGATGGACGCTGAATTGGCTGGGCGAAACATATCAGCGGCAAAGGCATACGAAAAAATAATTAATGCAATTATATATTTTGATTCTGTCAATAAAATAGTAAGCAAAATAAAGCCACAACTTATTAATGAAACTTGCATAATGATATATGCATTTTTTCGGTCAGTTAGCCAACCGCCAAAATAACTTCCTAAGATGCTACCAATGCCATAACAACTCATAATCAAACCAGCATCGGTCATGCTAAAATGTAATTGCTTAGTGAAATACAAAGAAGCAAACAACAATACCATGGAGCCACTACGATTGATAAACATGGCAGTAGCTAATATCCAAACATTGCGTTGAATATCGTTGAATGCATTGCGATATAGTTGAAGAAATTTCATGAACAATGATGGGCAAAACTACAATTAAACTTTGCCCGATTTAATACTTTTTTAAATTCTATAATTAATTTTTAAAAAGTATAATTTTTTTGATGCAAATTCGTTTTACAAAACCTTAACTACATTGCTTATGTCAACTCATTTTATTCGTGTGTTTTGTTTGTTGTTAATTTCTTCAGCATCCTTTGCCCAAAACACAGCTACGCTTACAGGCTTCATAAAAAACAAAAACAATCAACCAATAACAAGCGCTCAAATCAGTTTGTTAAAAGCGGATAGCAGCGTTGTGGTAGCTACGTTTTCGGATATAACAGGATTTTACAAAATATTTTCTAATCAAGAAGTAAAGTTTGTGAAAGCTGAAATGCAAGGATTTAATTCAGAAATAAAAAAATATACAGGAGCAACCACTGTTGATTTTATGTTGTTTGAATCCATCAATAAAACTATTAAAGAAGTAACCATTGTTGCTAAAAAACCTTTGGTAGAATATAAAGCTGATAAAACAATTTTTAATGTTGAAAATAGTATTTCAGCCACTGGTGGTGATGCAATGGATGCTATCAAACGTGCGCCTGGTGTTCAAGTGATTCAAAATAATATTGCTATTGCAGGCAGAAGTTCAGTGGCAGTTATGATTGATGGAAGATTGCAACAATTAAGCGGCGATGATTTAGCACAAATGCTGCATAGTATTCCTGCTGATAATATTTCAAAGATTGAAGTAATTACTTCACCATCAGCAAGGTATGATGCCGAAGGCAATGCAGGGATTATTAATTTAATTCTGAAAAAAAATAAACAAAAAGGTTTTAGAGGAAGTGTGATGGCTGCTCATGAATACAATGTTGTTGGCGGATTAAATTTTCCTACAGCAAGCACAACGCTTAATTACAAAAAGAATAAATTCAATTTATTCTGTAATGCAAACGGTGGCGCACAAGGCTGGAGTTACGTGGCTTACACCAATACTTATTACCCTAATCAATTTCAACATCAAGACGTAAAATACCCATACATCAACCCCTATGCACGTTTGCAATTGGGCGGAGATTATACCATCAGTAAAAAAGCTACTATTGGTTTTATGGTGAATGAAGGATTTAGTTGGTTAAAAAATAATGAATCCATCAATGCTTCAAGCTATAATTTGAATCACTTGTTAGATTCATCAGTAACCACTACAGGCAAAACAACCGATAAATATTTAGGAAAACTTACTACCAATTTGAACTATGAATATCGCTTTGATTCAACAGGAAAAAAAATGAATATTGATGTAGATTATTTTCATCAAAAAGGCAATAAACATCGTGAATACACAGTTGATAATGCAGCATTTAT
>JBEANU010000097.1:0-10862 GCA_041165265.1 Bacteroidota bacterium
TTTTTTTCAGCATATTTTGCTTTGGCTTTAGCTTCAAAATATTCAATTACAAAAGTTGCCTTTTGTTCAGTAAATCTTGTTTTAAATATTTCGTAAACCTTTAATTCTAGTGCGCTCATCACTTTATTTTTTACAAATGCAAATAATTTTGTTTTAAAAATATACTATAATTAATTTGATAATAATTGTTTTACTAATTCTGAAATCATTTTACCATCAGCTTTTCCAGCTAATTGCTTAGATGCAATGCCCATTACTTTTCCCATATCGGCAGCTGATTTTGCACCAACTTGTTCCATTATTGGTTTTAAAAATTCAATTACTTCATCGGCTGACATTTGCTTGGGTAAATAACCTTCAATTACCTCTAACTCTTCTTTTTCTTTAGCGGCTAAATCAGCACGATTTTCTTTTTCAAAAATCTCTAATGATTCACGGCGTTGTTTTGCTAACTTGGTTAATACCTGAATTTCTTTTTCAGCTGACAAATTTTCTGCGGCACCTTTTTCGGTTTGTGCCATTAATATAGCGCTTTTGATGGCACGTAATCCACGTAATCGTCCTTCTTGCTTGGCAAGCATGGCTTCTTTTATTGAAGCATTTATTTTTTCTACTAAGCTCATATTATTTTTTTTGTTTGATAAAATTAATTTAGAATATATCAGCCGTTAAGCTAATACGATGTACTGTGCCTACTATTTTTTTATTCTGAAAACCATAATCAATGCGTATTCCGCCAAACTTACGTTTTATTAAAATACCAAAACCAAAGTTCGGAATACCAATTTCATCAGCGCCAAATTGATACCCCATTCTACCATAAAATGTTTTATGCCAATTGTATTCAGCACCTACATTTACTGATTCATTATTATCCGTAGGATGATTTAATTGTGTAGCAATGGTAAGCATTTGGTTATTTTTTTTGTACACATCTGTAGCCACACCTAATCTGAAAATGGCAGGTACATTTATCTTTTCAAATTCAGTAATTGTTTTATCACCACCAAATGTTGATTTTATAATACTTCCGCCAGCATTGGTAGGCGAACCAAAATTGCTGATGCCTACGGCAAATCTTGTATTTCCTTTTCCTATATCATACTGAAAACCAAAATCAGCTACTATATTTTTTGTTTTAACGGTAGCAATTCCTTCATGAATATATTTAAATGTAAACCCGAAACTGAAATTATCGGTAAGTGCTTTTGCTACTGATAATCCTGCATCAATATTATTATAATTAAACTGTTGCCCATTTCCCTGTGGTGCAAATTCAGTAGTTACATTCATATATCCTGAATTTAAATACACTAAATGAGCTGCCACAAAAGTAGAGGCGCTTATTTTTTTTGCAAAAATGATTTGTTGCATTTTTACATTACTAAAATAAGCCGTATTGCTGATTTGTAAATGATAATGTGATGTATCTAATTTTGTTAAACCTGCGGCATTCCAATACACTGCACTTACATCATTTACAACAGCCGTAAAAGCTTCACCCATACCCACGGAACGGGCATCGGGGGCTATTTTCAAAAACTGAAAACCTGTAGTTCCGCTTCGGCTATCGCCGTATTTAGGCAATAGTTGGGCATTTGCTTGCCAGCAAATAAATAGTAAAAAGAAAGTGAAAAATTGTTTCATTTTATGATGTGAAGATAGTAGAAAATTAAAACACAATTTATAAATAAGGCTCAAACAATTTTTCAGTTGTAAATTGATGTGTGATTAAACAGGTGTTAATGTGGCATTGGTTTGCACCATCAATATGCTGCTGCGTATCATCAATAAATAAAGTATTTTCAGGTACTAAATTATTTTCAGATAATACCAATTCAAAAGCATTGGCATTGGGTTTACGAAGATGAATTTTGTTTGAATAATAGGTTTTGATAAAATGATTTTCAAGCGTCATGCCGGGTGTTTGTAGCTGAATCATTTCCTGAACTTTGGGTAAATGGATTCCGTTGGTATTACTCAACAAATATATTTTAAAATGTTTTGCTACTTTTTTTAGTGTATCAAACTTATAAGCCGGCATGCCTATTAACATGGCGTTCCAGGCTAAATCAATTTGCTCATCTGATAAATTTTGTGGAATATTTTCACGAACAAATTCACGTAATACATCATTTGAAATGGTGCCTTTTTCAAATTCATCAAATACATTATTTTGTTTGGCTTGCGAATAAGCGTTATCAAAATTTTGCATCCCTAATTTTTTAAAAGCTTCAGCAGTGGCTTGATAATTAATATCAAACAAAACACCACCTAAATCAAAAATCACGGCATCAATATTTTTAGCAATCATAAATTTTTTTTAAAAAAGATAATAAAAGAAGTGCGAAATTATTCTATTTTTGCATCGCTTCACAAAAAAGCATGCGCTTATAGCTCAGTTGGTTAGAGCATCTGACTCATAATCAGGGGGTCCTTGGTTCAAATCCATGTTGGCGCACAAAAAAAAGCAACTCAATTGAGTTGCTTTTTTGTTTTTAACAACCTCAATTATGATTTTTAAAAATTCAATTACCCCATTTTATTTTTCTTAAAATTCTCAGCTTGTTCAAAAATTTCAACATACACTTCATCTCTTTCAACTGGTGGATAGCCAAATTCATCCAACAATAAAATTAGTCCAACTTTTAAAGCTGATTTAATATCATCTCGTCTGTTCCAATCAGGGAATTTAGCTTGCCCGTCAACCAATTCTTTTACTGCTTTAGCTAATTCAATCAATTTGTTTTCTGGATAGTTGAAATCGTACTTTTTACAAAGGTATTTCAGTATATCATAAAATGCTTTTCCTTTTACTGTTGAACCCTCTGAAACTCTTTTCTCATAATGGTTTACAAAGTCTTGTGCAACTTCATACCATGTTCCAATTTTGAGCGGTTGGTAAATTATTGTTTTTAATGCCTAACTTAAAGGTGGTAGAAGGATTTAAGCTTTTCTTTAAAGCACTTAAATCAAATTTATCTTTGAAAATATTCTCTAACACTGCTCCTAATAAAGCTCTTACTCTCGGAGGGTATTGCAAAGCGTATTTTATCAATGCTCCAATTTCTTTTTTTGAAAAATTTTTAACCTTAGGCATCAAAATTTTTATAGCGTTGCTTGCCGATGAATCGGGTATAGATTTTATATCTTTTAAAGCATCTAAAATACCTAATAGTTGAAAGTTTTCTTCCGTAACAGCTACATATGCTTTTACACTATTGGTTTTTAACCAACCAATATTTATTTTTTTTAAATTTCGGTTGGTAGCTATTTTAGTTGTAAAAGCCATTTGGGTAGTTAGGCTCAATTGATTATACAATGCATAACCTGTAACATAACCTGTTCGTTTGCCGCCTTCATATAAATAGTTTTGCAAAATGCTTTCATAGTTTGGAGGCATTTCGCCAAAAGTTGAAATTTCAGGTTTGTAAAACATTCCTTTAGCCACTTTTTTTATTTCGCCTTTTTTCTGCAAACGCTCCAATGCTTTTGCTGCCGTAAAAAAATCAGCCGGAGCAATGCCCAAATCAGCATACCCAAAAGGCTGGCTTTCGGGTATATTTTTTATCTTTTCTCTTATCTGCTCGGCTACTTTCATTCGTAAATGTCTATTTTTTTGGGTTGAATGGAGCTCCGCTAAAGCCCCTTTTCATACTTCAAAGATAGTTATATTCATTCAAATGTCAAGTTTTTCGTATAAAAAACTTGACATTTTTCGAAACTTATTCTTCTTCTCTATCATATTCGTTCCAATAAAAGGAAGCTCCATCGGCATCAATAGTTTTGTAATAGTCTAGTAATTTTACAAATAATTTATCACCAACGCCATGCATAGTTAACGATAATAGGGCATCCAAATAATACTCAATTGTTCTCTCATCTCTATTTTTGCTATCAATTAATTCATTTACTGCATTTTCTAATGCTGGTAAATGCAATTGCAATGATTGATTAAATGATTGAATAATGTTACCAATATCAGTTATGAATTTCTTATCCATTTTTACCAAGTTTTTCAATATCGTTTTCAATTTCTTTCAAGCTCTGTTCTTTTTGAATTTGCTTTTCGGTGGCTTTATATTTTTCAAATTCAGCACCCGATTTTTCTAATGCTTTTTCGTGACTTATTTTTCCTGCATGGGTTAGTAATTCTCTTCCGTTCAATTGCAGAATAGAATCTAAACGATTAATCCAATCCGTCATATACATGGGCGTTCGCTGCTGTGCCATGGTTTCGGCAAATGCTAAATATTGCTCCACCAACAAACCCAACAATTTTATTTCATCTTCATTCAAATAATTTTTAGCAATGCTTACATCGGATTTCTTTACAGGCTGTGTGTTCTTCTTGTCAAACGATTGCATTCCCAGCAACGGCAATGTAGCATCTACTCTGCGATACACCAATTCGGCTGCGGTTTGTTCACTGATTGCCCAAAGCAATTTGTTCTGCACTACTTTAAAAAACTCAATGGTCTTTTCGTCTTTGCTATCGTAATCAATGCTAGTGGTGTAGATGTCTTTAATTTTTTGATAGAAGAAGCGTTCGGCAATCCTTATTTCCCGAATGCGTTCCTGCAACTCATTAAAATAATTCATGGAGTTGCCACTCTTAAAACGGTCGTCATTCAAAGCAAAACCTTTGATGATGTATTCCTTTAATCGTTGGGTTGCCCAAATCCTGAACTGTGTGCCTTGCGGTGATTTCACTCTGTAACCCACCGAAATAATGACATCCAGGTTGTAGTGATCAATTCCCCGTTCTACTTCCCGTGTGCCTTCATTACGAACTTGTCGGAATTTCCGACAGGTTGGATTTTGCTCCAGTTCCCCTTCTTCATACACATTAGCCACATGCTCCGCAATGGTGCTTCTGCCTTTGCCAAAAAGGGTTGCCATTTGCTCTATGGTAAGCCACACGGTTTCTTCTTCTAACCGTACATCTATTTTGATGTTGCCGTCAGGGTTTTGATAAATTATTATTTCGCTGCTCATTGTCTGAATCAGGATTTACTTGATTGAAAATTGTCTGAATCAGGATTTTCAAGATTAGAAGATTTCAGGATATTGTTTTTATCCTGCTTTATCCTTTTATCCTGAAAATCCTGATTGTACTTGGGATTAAATATTTTTTTGAATTGCAAACTATTTGCCCCGAAATTAATTAGCAACCCAATTGGGAAATCATAAGCCACAACATAATTTTTTGCTTGTGCTAAATGCACATCTTCTAAATTGATTAACGCTTTTAATTCTACAATTACCTGACTTTCTACTACAAAGTCAGCTCTTCTTGTTCCTACTTCAATACTTTCATAAAAAATTGTTTGTTCTATTTCTCTACCAAAATTTAGTCCTGCTCTTTCTAATTCAATTGCCAAGCATCTTTGATAAATGACTTCCTGAAAGCCATTACCCAAAGTGTTGTGAACTTTCATTGCACAACCGTTTATTTTGTATGTAATTTCATCTAATGTCATACTATTATTTTTTTATAATCCTTTTTATCCTTCAAATTGTCTGAATCAGGATTTTCAGAATTTGAGGATTGATTTGATTTGTATTCATATTAAATCCTGTTTATCCTTTAATCTTGACAATCCTGCTTCTGACAATTTTTCCTTTTCTAATTTTCTATCGTTGCTAGTTTGGAGAGGAGCATTGATAAAAGTTCATTCATGCAATAATCTGTTTTTGATGCAACACTAAATTGTGCATCTATTCTCTTAAATAATTTTGTTGCCTTCATTAAAGTCTTTTCATCGGGAATAATGATTTTATACTCTTTTAAAATTTACATTGCTCATGTTGTAGAAATCAGGCAATTCAATATACTTTTCCTTTTTATCCGCAATTAATTTTTTGCGATGTTCTTCAAATTTATCGCTGGCAAATTTTAAAAAAATTAATCCTAACACCACATGCTTGTATTCGGCTGGCTCAACGCTTCCTCTTAGTTTATTAGCCGTTTCCCATAAGGAAACTTCAATGCTTTTTTCTTTTACTTCTTTAGCCATTTTCTGAACAAATATTTTAAGTAGATTTTTTTATATAGGCTCAAATCTAAATCAAAAAATTAGGATAAAATAGAGAAGTGAATGAGAATAAAAAAATACCTTTAAATTGAAATCATCGCAACCAATTTTATGTCAAAAGAAAATACAAATTCGCTTCCACTTTCTTGTTTAGAATATTTGAAACAATTAAAACAAAACAATAACCGTGATTGGTTTAATCAGCACAAAAATGAATTCATTCATGAGCAAAGTTTTGTAGAAAATTTTGCAGAAGCCTTGCTGCAAAAAATGAATGTACATGATGTGATTGAAACTGTATCAGGCAAAAAAAGCCTGCATCGCATTTATCGTGATACTCGATTTTCAAAAGATAAAACGCCTTACAAAACAAACTGGAGCGGTGGCTTTAAACGAGCTTCTAAGTTGCGCCGAGGCGGTTATTATTTTCATATTGAACCCAACAATAGTTTTGTTGCTGGTGGTTTTTGGGGACCGAATAATGAAGATTTGAAACGCATCAGAGATGAGTTCGCATTTGATGCTGCACCTTTAAGAAAAATTTTGAAAAGTAAATCGTTCATCAATACTTTCAGAACATTGCAAGGCGAACAATTAAAAACAGCACCCAAAGGATTTGATGCTAATCATGAAGCCATTGATTTATTGCGCTACAAACAATTTTTGTTGATTAGAAAATTTACGGACAAGGATGTGTTGAGCAAAGATTTTTTGAATGAAGCCAATCAAACTTTTAAAAACATGCGTCCATTTTTCGATTATATGAGTGAAGTGTTGACTACTGATGTGAATGGGTTGGAATTGTAATACTAATTTCAACAACAAAATAGTACAAAAACTATTTTGAGTTGTGAATTGGTAAGTGCCGATGCAGTTTGAAAATAGTACAAATGAATGAAATGAAATTTGGACTATATTGAAAACGCAATCGATGTAAAATGGCAGCAATAAAATTCTATAAGTTCACCCTTGAGCACACAAAAAAGCGATTTTCAATTTTCTTGAAAGTCGCTTTTTTGTTTTAATAAACTTCAATAAAATACAAAACTATTTTTTCTCTAATAATACAACACATTCAACATGTGTGGTATGAGGAAACATATCAACGGGTTGAATTTTTTTAATAGAATATACGCTGCTTAATATTTGCAAATCACGTGCTTGTGTTGTTGGATTGCAACTTACATAAACCACTTTTTCAGCACCAATATTATTTATCATTTCCACCACATCAGGGTGCATGCCTGCTCTTGGTGGATCAGTGATGATTACATCAGGTTTACCATGCTTTGCAATGAATGTAGGTGTAAATGTTTTTGCCATATCACCACATAAAAAATTACAATTTGTAATATTATTAATAGCTGCATTTTCATGCGCATCTTCTATTGCACTTTCAATATATTCAATACCCGTAATGGTGTTGGCATTATTTGATAGATACAAAGCAATGCTGCCTGTGCCTGTGTATAAATCAAATACGTTTTCATTGCCTGATAAAGCAGCAAAATCTTTCACTACATCATATAAGTTTTTTGCTTGATAGCTATTGGTTTGAAAAAATGATTGTGGACTAATTTTATATTTCACATTGCCTAATTGCTCCATAATAAAACCATTGCCGCTATAAATATGATGTGGTAAATCATTACTATAATCATTCATTTTATGATTAATTACATACAGCAAAGTGGTGATTTCAGGCACCTCTTTTATTAAGTGCTGAAGCAACTTTTCATTGAATTCATCTTCCTGATAAAAGCCAACAATTACCATTATTTCGCCCAATGAACTCATACGAATGGTTACTTCCCTCATCAATCCTTCATGCAACAATATATTATGAAATGAAATATTGTTTTCAATTGCAAAATCACGAACCACCAATCGTATTTTATTAGCAGGCTCAGGCATGTGCCAGCATTGCTCAATATTTAATACTCGTTGAAACTGACCTTGTACATGAAACCCAGCTGATGGTTGTTCAACAAAGCGCATTTTGTTATAAAAAATTTCATCGTACTCAACGCCCTTATTGCTAAAAGCAAATTGCAATTTATTACGATAAAATTCAGTTTTGGGTGAAGCCAATGTGGGTAAAACTTCGGGCAAATTTTCAAGCTTACCAATATGTTCAAAAGCTTCTTTTACAATTTGATGTTTAAAAAGTAATTGCGATGAATATTGCACATCTTGCCATTTACAACCGCCGCACAAACCAAAATGTTTGCAATGCGGCTCATTTCGTATGGCTGAATATTGATGAAATTTAATAGCTGAACCTTTAGCAAAATTCTTTTTGCTTTTATAAATTTTTATATCAACCACATCGCCAGGCACGGCATTGTCAACAAATATAACCTTGCCATCGTGCTTTCCCATTGCTTTATCTTCAGGCGTTATTGATGTAATTTCAACACTTTCAATTATTTTATATTCTATCTGTTTTTTAGGCTTTCGCATCTTTTCATTTATTTAACAAAAGCCAAATATAAACTTTGCAAGTGGATTAATTTGTTTTGATTATTTTCGCCACTCAATTTTAAAATTTATTTTTTTATGAAGTCAATCGTCATTAAAAGTTTGTTTGCCGTTATATTAATCAATAGTGCATTTGCGCAATCAGCAAATACCCTATTTACGTATGGTAATAACAAAGTTTCAGCACAAGAATTTTTATCAGTATATAAAAAAAATAGCAATACAAAAAGTACTGATTTAAGTGAAAGTGCTTTAACTGACTACATGAGATTATATGAAAATTTTAAATTGAAAGTGGCTGAAGGCAGAGCTTTAAAAGTGGACACATTGGCTGCCTTAAAAGTTGAATTAACCAATTACAAAAAGCAATTAGCAAAAAGTTATTTGTTAGATAAAGAAGTGCTTGAAAGCATGTATCATGAGGCTTGGGAGCGCTCTAATACTGAACTTCATGCAGCACACATCATGGTAAAATTAAATGCTGACCCATCACCAGCTGACACTTTAATGGCTTACAAAAAAATAATGGCTATTTATGATAGATTGATGATAAAAAAAGAGGAATTTTCAGATGTGGCAAAGGATGCCAGTGAAGATGCATCTGCAAAAAAAACAGGAGGAGATGTAGGCTATTTTTCAGCTTTACAAACCTTATATCCGTTTGAAAACACTGCTTATTCACTTAAATCAAATGGCGCTATTAGCAAACCATTCCGAACAAAAGTTGGTTATCATATTATTAAATTAATAGATAAACGTGCATCAAAAGGTCAAGTATTAACGCAGCATATTTTAGTTTCGGTAGCAAAATCAGCCAATCCAACGGTTATGGCAGCGGCTGAGAAAAAAATTAATTCATTATATCAAATTGCAAAATCAGGCAAAATTAGTTTTGATGAATTAGCACGTGATAGCAGCGATGATAAAACAAGTGCAAAAGATAATGGCAAATTGCCTTGGTTTGGTGCTGGTAAAATGGTGGATGAGTTTGAAGCAGCAGCTTTTGGCCTAACTAATACAGGTGATATTTCAGCCCCTTTTAAAACAGATTATGGTTATCATATTGTAAAATTGATGGATAAAAAAATGAATAATTCATACGAGCAATCAAAATCTGAAATCAAAAAAATGGTAGATAAAGATGCCCGTATTGAAAATGCAAAAGTGGCAGTAATTAATAATATTAAAAAAGAAAATAAATTTAGTTTTAATAAAACAAACTACGATGTGTTTGTGAAAGCGCTTGATTCATCATTGCTGAAAGGTACCTTTAAGGCAGCATTCTATTCATTTAATAAAACTGCAATATTCAATTTAGATAATACAAATTATACCGTAGCTAATTTTTCAGAATATCTTGAATCATCACAAAAAAATTATAGAAGGTTTGCAAATTCATCAGCAGATGTTGCTGAAAAAGCTTTGCCTAATTGGATAGATAAAATATGTAATGATGTTGCTGAAAATAAATTAGATAAAAAATATCCTGAATTTAAAACCTTGATGGATGAATATACAGATGGTATTATTTTATTTGATATTACTGATAAAAATGTATGGAGTAAAGCGGTGAATGATACCGTTGGATTAAAAGAATATTATAATGCGCATCAATCAAAATATATGTGGGGCAATAGATTGAATGCCACTATTTATAGAGCAGGGAGTGATGCTGCATCAAAAATTGTAAATGAATTAATAGCCAAAAAAGTGGGTGATGATAGTATTAAACATCGCATCAATGCTCAAAATATTGGTGGCGTAAGTATTGAAAGTGGCAAGTATGAAAAAGGTGCTAACAAATTATTAGAAAATGTAAAATGGGAAAAGGGAATTGAAAATTTTGTATCAGATGGAATTTATGTAACAGTTGTTGTAACTGAAATTTCAAGCCCAGTAATAAAAAAATTAGAAGAATCAAGAGGTTATGTAATTGCTGATTATCAAGAAAATTTAGAAAAAACTTGGATGGAAAAATTAAGAGCTAAATACCCTATTAAAGAAGATTTATCGGTATTGAAATCATTAGTAAAATAAAATTTAAACACATTTCAAAATCCCCAATAAAATTTTATTGGGGATTTTTTTTACACTAATTAGTCGTCCCTCAAAAAGTTATCTTGCGCTAAATTGCCATCAAAACAAAAATTTAGAAAATCAAGAATCGATTTTGTGCGGTGGCTTTGTGTTAGCGAAATCGAATTTTGTTAGTTCCTTGTAATTCAAATCCAATAGGCATTTCAAGAGAAACCACGATTTCGCTGCAAAAAAAATTGATTCGTAGTATTTTCAAATTATTGTTTTGGAGGCTTGATTTTCTTTTGTTTCTTTTCTTGTATCAAA
>JBEANU010000098.1:0-5614 GCA_041165265.1 Bacteroidota bacterium
TTATTATCGATAAATATTTTACCATTAATGGTGTTAGAGATTGGTATCAAATCTGGCTTTCATTTGCTGCTTATGCTTTAGTAATTGCCATTGTATTTGCGGTTACTTTTAAGCACAAACACAACCCCAATGAGGTTGTTGCATTGCAACATTAAAAAATTAGTTTTATAAAATGAATTGAAATACAATGAAAAATTTTTTGTTATTCTGCCTATTTACTTTTCCTATTTTAGTGTTTGCTCAAAATAGTAAAACTGAAAAAACAATTATTAAAACCCTGACAAATCAGCAGGAAGCATGGAACAATGGGGATTTGGCAAGTTTTATGAGTAATGGCTATTGGAATAATGATAGCCTACAATTTATCACAGCAAAAAATATTACCAAAGGGTACAACAAAATGTTGTTGCGCTATTTGGATAAATATCCTGATAAAAAATCAATGGGCATTTTAAAAATGGATGTTATCAAAATTCAAAAAATTAATAACAGAAATTATATTGTAACAGGTCACTGGTTACTAAAACGTGAAGCCGATGCACCACAAGGGCATTTTACTTTATGGTTTAAAAAAATAAGTGGCAAATGGTTAATTATTAGTGATCACACCTCATAATATTATCACACATGAATTGGATATTTTGGAAACCGCATTTCACTGCATCTGAAAAAGAAACAATAAAACTTGCTATACAGCAAGCTGAAAGCAATACCAGTGGCGAAATACGAGTATATGTTGAAAATAAATGTGCTCATAAAAATGTATTGGATAGAGCTACCGAATGTTTTTATAAATTAAAAATGCAAAACACTCAGCTTAAAAATGGAGTATTGATTTATGTAGCTATAAAAGATAAAAAGTTTGCTATTATTGGCGATTCAGGAATTAATAAAGTAGTAGGAAATAATTTTTGGGATTCAGAAAAAGAAAATATGCAATCGTATTTTAAACAAGGAAAAATAATTGAGGGAATTGAAGCAACGGTATTAAAAGTGGGCAATCAATTAAAACAATATTTTCCTCATCAAGCTGATGATAAAAATGAATTAAGTGATGAAATGGTTATAGGTTAAAATTTTAAACGCAAACACAAATTGAAACATTTTTTTAAACTATTTTTTGCATTACTACTTACTTTTAATGTTGCAAGCGCAAAAATTGAAGTTACTCAAAAGCCACAGCCTGAAAGGCTTGTGAACGATTTTGCCAATATTTTAGAAGCCAATCAAAAACAACTTTTAGAGCAAAAATTAGTAGCTATTGCTGATTCTACCTCCAATCAAATTGTAGTTGTAATTGTTAGCAGTTTAAATAATTATGAATCAATTGATGTTGCATTAGCCTATTTAAGAGAGTGGGGGGTAGGGCAAAAATCAAAAAATAATGGCGCTGTAATTTTGATTGCACCCAACGAGCATAAAATATCAATAGCTACTGGCTACGGGCTTGAAGGTGCATTACCCGATGGTACTTGTAGGTTAATTATTGAACATGAAATTAAGCCATCCTTTAAAAATGAAAATTATTTTGAAGGAATTAATAACGGTATTGATGCTATTTATAAAGCTATTAAAGGAGAATATAAAGTTGATGAAAGTGATTACAGAAAGAAACAAAAAAAAGGATTTCCGTTCATTTTTATTTTAATTATCATCATCATTATCATTTCAGTTATTGGAAAATTTAATAATAGAAATGATGGAACAAGTATTGGCAGTGGTGGATTTGGGTCACCATTTATAGGGCCTATATTATTTGGTGGATTGGGTGGTGGTAATAATAGCAGTAGTTGGGGCGATAGTGGCAGTGGTGGTTTTGGCGGTTTTGGTGGCGGAAGCGGCGGCGGCGGCGGCGCAAGCGGAAGTTGGTAATTTAACTTTATTATTTAGTACCTCAATCAGCAATAAAAAGTTGTTTTTAAAATGATATTTTGTAACTAAAAGTTACTCAATAAAATTAATGCTTGATTTTATCCTCCCTGATTTTTAAATAGATTATCCATTATTTACTTCACCTTATTGCTGAATTTTATAATTTGCAAATAGTTGATGAGTTAAAACTATTTCAATTTAATATTAAAAAAAATAAATTGCATTGGATTAACTTTGCATCTAACAAAATAATTTTTACATGAAATACAAAGCAGAAATAAACGTAATGCCATTAAAAGAATTACTTGATCCTCAAGGCAAAGCAGTTTTAGGCGGTTTGAAAAATTTAGATTTTAAAGGGATTGATAATGTACGAATAGGCAAACATATTACGTTAGATTTGGAAGCCGCCAACGAAGCTGATGCTAAGGCAAATGCTGAATTGGCTTGTAAAAAATTATTAGCTAATACTGTAATGGAACATTTTGAAATAAATATTGTATCCGTTAATTAGTACATTTTTTTAATCTGTTTATTAATTTCATTATACTTGATTTCATTTCAGTATTCCGCTTGGTTAATTTTAGGTTGTATTGCAATTGCAGCAGTGCTTTCATGGCTGTTATATCAAAAAAATGAAAACTATAACCACCCCTTATTTTTTTTAAAAAAGCGAAAATATTTGTTGCAAGGCTTGCGCTTTGCTTCCTTGTTTTTGATTTTATTTTTATTGCTTTCTCCGTTTATTAATTCTAAACTAACTATTACTGAAAAGCCAATCATCTTATTTTTGAATGATAATTCAGCATCCATAAAAATTAAAAAAAATAATGCCGATAGCTCAATATTTACCAACAATTTAAATAGGTTAAAAGCTGATTTAGCAGATGATTACAATATTAAAGAATTTACGTTTGGTGCAAATTTAAAGCTTGGAAATAAAATTGATTATCATGAAAATGCCACCAATATTTCAGATGCACTAATTGAATTGTATAACCAATACAACAATCAAAATGTAGGCGCAATAATACTATCAAGCGATGGAATATATAATCAAGGTAGCAATCCATTATATGTAAATGAAGATTGGTTGGTACCCAATTATACTATTGCATTAGGGGATACTACTTTTCAAAAAGATTTTTTTATTGGTAAAAGTTATTATAATAAAATTTGTTATTTGCATGATCAAACCAGCATAAAGGTTGATGTTGGAAGTAGTTTTTTGAGTGGCCAAAAAGTGGATGTTGTAGTTAATAAAATGGAAGCAGCCCAAACCAAACAAGTATATACACATTCATTTATTATGAATGATAATAAATTTTCAAGTTCATTTGAATTTATTATTGATGCTGATAAAACAGGCATTCAGCATTATAAAATAATGGCTACAAAATTAAATGGGGAAGCTACTTATGTAAATAATGAGCAAGATATTTATATTGAAGTATTGGATAGTAGATTAAAAATTGAAATCATTGCCAACGCTCCACACCCTGATTTGGCGGCGCTTCAAGCCATTATTCAAACCAATAACAATTATGATTGTAAAATTGATTTTACAGATAATGCTACAGTTATAAATAATATTTCAGATGCAAATCTTGTTGTGTTTCATCAAGTTCCAGCCATACAAAATAGTGCCTTAAATGTGGTAAAGGCAGCTACTGAAAAACATATTCCCACTTTATTTATAATAGGTACCAATAGTAATTTAAGCAGCTTTAATCAATTGCAAAGTTTGTTGCAAATTAATGGCAATGCAACTAATACCAACGAAGCCCAAGGTATTTTAAATTCAAATTTTAATGCCTTTACTTTAAATGATAATACAGTAAAAGCACTTCAAAATTTCCCACCATTATTTACCCCATTTGCTGATTATAAATTGGGAGGCAATGCCTATGTTTTGGCGTATCAAAAAATTGGTTCGGCGGTTACAAAATATCCTTTAATTGCTTACCATGAAATAAATGGTGAAAAAACTGGAGTAATAGCAGGCGAAGGTATTTGGAGGTGGCGATTGTATGATTATTTATTGCATCAAAATAACGATGCAGTGAATGAAATCATTCAAAAAACGATACAATATTTAGTAGTAAAAAATGATAAGCGTAATTTTAAAGCATCGTCATCAAAATCAATTTTTACTGAAAATGAAACCATAAACTTTGAAGCATTTTTATACAATCAAAATTTTGAATTTGTAAATATTCCGGATGTTGCTTTGCAAATTATGGATGCTAAAAAACAATCTTATAATTATACCTTTTCAAAATCTGAAAAAGCATATACTTTAAATGTAGGTAGCTTACCAGTAGGCAATTATAGTTTTAAATCAACAACTAATTTTAATGGTAAAGAATTGATTTCTGAAGGTTTTTTTAGCGTTTCACCATTGCAATTAGAAGGTATACAAACCGTAGCAAATCATAAATTATTATATGGTTTAAGTGCAAAAACTGGTGGTAAAATGGTTTACCCTAATCAAATTGAATCAATTATAATTGATATAAAAAAATCTGAAACTATTAAGCCAATTATTTTCACAAAAAGTAAAATATCACCATTGTTAGATTTTAAATGGTTATTTGTATTGCTTTTAACATTGTTGGTGTTGGAGTGGTTTTTACGAAAATATTGGGGTTCGTATTAAAATTTTAGTATGGGCATTAGTTTAAATTTCGGGATTCAACTACGGCCTTAATTTTACCATACAAAGCATCTGGGTTATAGGGTTTGGGCAAAAAATCGTTCATGCCATTATAGTAACATTTTTCAACAATATCTTCACCAATACCTGCTGACATGGCAATAATATATGGAGCTGGTTGCCAATTTAATTTTCTAATTTCTTCCGTAGTTTCATAACCATCCATCAAGGGCATAATGATATCCATTAAAATTATATCAATTGTATTTTTTTTAACTATATCCAAAGCTTCAATGCCATTTACTGCCTTGTATATAACAGCTTTAGGCATTTTTCTTTGAATCAGTTTATCTGCCACCAACACATTTATTGCAGTATCATCAGCTATTAAAATATGAACAGTTTTATCAATTAAAAAATCAAAATTTGTTTCTTCAATTTTAAGCGATTCAATTTTTAAATATTCATACGGAATATGAATAGTGAATGTAGTGCCTTTTCCCAATTCACTTTCACAAATTATTGAACCTTGGTGCTGCTCAATTAATCGTTTGCAAATCCCTAAACCTAAACCGGTGCCGCCAAATGTGGCAGCTATATTTTCATCTGCTTGTTGATAATCTTCAAAAATTAATTTTATTTTTTCAGATGAAATACCAATACCCGTATCTATTATTTTTAATTCTAAATTGCATTTGTTTTCATCAATAAAATGGGCATTTGCAATTAATTTTACTGAACCTTGTGTTGTAAATTTTATGGCATTGCCAACCACATTTACAATAATTTGAAGCAATCTGCTTTCATCGGCCAATATATTATCGGGCAAATTATTTGTTTCTAAAATTAGGTCAATACCTTTTTCATCAGCATTAACTTTTAGTAGATTGATGGCTGTTTTCAATACTGGTAATAATTGAAATGGATGCCTGCGAAGCGTAAGTTTGCCTTCTTTTAATTTTGAAAAATCCAAAAAATCATTCACCATATTTAATAGATGCTGACTTGATTTTTTTAGACTAAAAAGTAATTCATTTTTTTCATCATTAGTAGTATCAAATTGTAATAAATCTGAAATTCCTTTGA
>JBEANU010000099.1:0-14393 GCA_041165265.1 Bacteroidota bacterium
TACCGATTGCAATGATAATAATGCCTCCATTCATATTGGTAATACATTTTATATTGATAATGATGGCGATGGTTTTGGTTCAAATGTAGGTGTAATTTTATGTAATACATCAGCACCAACAGGCTATTCAGCCAACAATACTGATTGTAATGACAATAATTCGGCGATACATTCAGCTACTCTAATTCCAACAGTAAGTATTGTTGTATCTCCTTCAGCAATAGTAACACAAGGAACTTCTGTAACATTTACTGCAACTACTACAAATGGTGGCTCATCACCCATTTACCAATGGCAAAAAAATACTAATTTGGTAGGTGCAAATTCAAATACATATGCTACAACACCTGTAAATGCTGATTCCATTTGGTGTTTGATTAATAGCAATGCGCAATGCATATCAAATGCAAATGCTACAAGTAATAAAATTAAAATGGTGGTTACCTCATCTAGTTCACCAAGTGTAGGCGGTAATGATAATCCATGCGGAGCAATTAATAGTAGCGCAAATACGGGTAGTATTGCAGGATTACCTACCGTAATTTCAGCATATGATAATGGCAGTTCAGTGTATGGCGGTAATACAAATGCAACTGTTACAAACAATCCACCCAGCGGCCCAAGTTTAGTATATTATACAGGGAATAATTCAGGTGCAACATCAATTAATGACCCAGTATGTTCATGTACCCCAACAGGTGTAGGTTATATACCAAAAACAGTATGGTTTAAATTCAGAGTACCAACATTTGCCGCAGGCGTAACACTTAGGTCAATAACCAATTACGGGCAATTATTCAATGCCAATATTGCTGTGTACTCCTTACTAAATTCAAGTACTTGCACCAATCCAAATTTTAATTTTATACAATGTTCTTCTACTGGTGTTTTAGTATTATCGGCTACCGATTTAGCCAATTATCAAGGTCAGTATTTGTATATTCAATTACAGGGCACTGCTACAAACCCTTCAGGTGCATACACTTTAAGCATTCAAGGAACAGTACCTGATATATCATTAACGCATCCAACATCCACTTCTATTCGGGTAAACTTTCCAAGTATTAGTTCTACTAATTTAAAATACGTTTTGTATTGGCAACGTGTGGGCACATCAGGGGTTAGTTATGTAAATCTTGCAGCAGTTTCGCAATTCACCATTAATGGATTAATTTCAGGAAGCAATTACAAAGTATGGGTAAAATATATTGATATGGGGCATATCAATGGGTCAGCAATATACAGTGATGCAAAAACATTGGGCACCATTTCGGGCTGCAATGTGGTATTGCCGGCGCCAACCATAACACCAATTGCAAATCATTGTGCACAGGTAAACATTAATTTTACAAATCCGCCAAGTGCAATTCCAACAGCATTGATACCCCCTTCAAGTAGTTTTCCTATCCGAGTAATTTATACATTGAATGGTTCAAGTAGAGGTTGGGTGCAAGCTTTCGGAACTTTTCCAAGTGCAGGTTATCAGGTTTCAAATTTATTAACCAATAGCAATTATTCATTTTTTTATTCCTACAAATGCATTGGTGGTGCAATAAGTACATCCTCATTTACTAACTATACAAGTTGTAATGGCCCTGCTCGATTGGATAACACACATCACGAATATTTAATCAATAATGTGTATCACGTAGATTGCGAATTAGAAGATTTGATAGCAGCATCAATGCCTAATAATGTTGATGATGGGCAATTGCATGAATTTGAATGGGAAGAAATTAAATCTAAAAATAGCACATCTGATGTTAGCATAATGGCACCATCATTCAGTATTACACCACAACCTGCTGATCTTGAAATTAGTATCCATTTTGATGATGAAATAAATGATGGAACTATAAAAATTTCAAATTTATTAGGAGAAGAAGTTTATCAACTTAAAAATATTAATCAAGCTGCTGAACAAAAATTGAAAATAGATATTTCCACTTTTGAAAGTGGGATTTATATTTTTGAGCTTATTCATCAAGGTAAAACTGAATCTCAAAAAATAATAATTAGTAGATGATACTAAAGACGATATATTATACTAAAGTTCATCAACTTAAAATTAAACAGTTTTTATTATCCATATCAACTGAAATTTTTATACAAATGAATTATTAGTAACATCACTTAATGAAACAGTACTAGGCAAAAAAAATCCTATTTATTTCAGTTGATAAATTATTCATTTCAATATCACATTATTTTGCACAATAAAATTGCTCAAAAGTTGTTATAGGCAATCATTAATCTTTTAGTTACATTTGCGCCCGATGAAAAAATCAAACTTATTTATTTTAGGATTTATCATACTGTTATCATTGGGTTTAAGCAGTTGCGACCCTTATCAAAAGCTACTAAAAAGCGGTGATTTAAATTTAAAACTAACAAAAGCTAAAGAGTTTTATAATAAAGAAGAATATCAAAAAGCGCAGCCTTTATTTGAAGAAGTACTAGCAACATTAAGGGGTACAAAAAATTTTGAACAAGTTTATTACTACTATGCTTGGTCGCATTTTGGCTCACAAGATTACATGATGGCAGCTTACCATTTTAAATACATTAGTGATAATTTTCCTAATTATGAAAATGCTACTGAATGTGAGTATATGAGCGCTTATTGCTATTATCTACTATCGCCTGAAATGAATTTAGATCAAACTGAAACTACCAAAGGCATCAATGGTTTGCAGTTGTTTATCAATAATCATCCTGAAGATCCACGAGTTCAAAAAGCAAATGAATACATTACCAAACTACGTGAAAAATTAGAATTAAAAGCCACCAACGCAGCTGATTTATATTTTAATACTAGCTCGTATAAGGCATCAATAGTAGCGTATAAAAATGTGTTAAAAGATTTTCCGGATACTAAAAATGCGGATTATCTAAATTTTCAGTTGATAAAAGCCAGTTATGATTTTGGCAAACAAAGCATTAATACAAAAAAAACTGAAAGATTAACGGATGCAATCAACTATTATTCAAATTTTATTGATAAATTTGCCTCTTCAAAATATTCAAAGGAAGCTCAAAAAATTTACGATAATGCCCGAGTTGAATTAGAAAAAATGAAAACAATTAAGTAAAAACAATCACATCATTATGAGTACTACTACAGCAAAGAAAATGGTTCCTAGCAATCCAGGTGTTGAAACTAGAAGCATGGACGCTTTAAAAAGCAAAACAAATAACGCTTATGAAACCGTTGTAATAATTGCAAAACGAGCTAACCAACTAAGTAGCAGCGTTCGTGAAGAATTGCATAACAAATTAGCTGAGTTTGCAAGCACTTCAGATAATTTAGAAGAAATTCATGAAAACCGTGAGCAAATTGAAATCAGTAAATATTATGAAAAATTACCTCATCCAACTATACTTGCAACCCAAGAATATATGGATGGTAAAGTATATAGCCGTAATCCTAGCCGAGAACAATAATATCATTTATGTAAGAAGCCATAGATAAGCTTTTTACTCATTATAACGATTTTTTTTTCACCCTATTCTTACTTCGGTTTGAGTGGGGTGTTTTATTTTATGCATTATCAATATAGTTGTAAAATCAGCATCATTAAAATTTGTAAATACACTTTGTACTTGTATTTTTGTAGCTCATAAATTTATATTTATCCATAATTTTTAACCCATCAATAATCATGAAAGTAACCGTAATTGGCGCTGGTAACGTAGGCGCAACTTGTGCAAATGTATTAGCACACAAAGATTTTTTAGAAGAAGTAGTATTGTTAGATATTAAAGAAGGTACGGCTGAAGGTAAAGCTTTAGATATTTGGCAAAGTGCAGCTATTGAAAATTATTCTACTTTTTCAAATGGCGTAACCAATGATTATGCAGCGTCAGCCAACTCTGATGTTGTGGTAATTACATCAGGCTTACCCCGTAAACCCGGTATGAGCCGTGATGATTTAATTTCAACCAATGCAGCTATTGTAAGCAGTGTAACTGATAATGTAATTAAATATTCACCTAATGCAGTTATTATCATTGTTTCAAATCCTTTAGATGTAATGACTTATTGCGGTTATTTAACTGCAAAAATTGATAGCAAAAAAGTATTTGGTATGGCAGGTATTTTAGATACAGCACGTTACAAGGCATTTTTAGCCACTGAATTACAAGTGTCTCCAAAAGATATTCAAGCTGTATTAATGGGTGGGCATGGTGATACAATGGTTCCGTTACCACGTTATACAACCGTAGGTGGTATTCCGGTAACTGAAATGATTGCAAAAGATAAATTAGATGCAATTATTCAACGTACAAAAACTGGTGGAGGTGAAATTGTAAATTTATTGGGTACTTCGGCTTGGTATGCACCTGGTGCCGCTGCTGCTCAAATGGTTGAAGCTATTTGCAAAAATGAGCACCGCATTTTTCCTTGTTGTGCTTGGTTAACTGGTGAATACGGAATGAAAGATATTTATTTAGGCGTACCTGTGAAATTAGGAAAAAATGGTATCGAAGAAATAATTGAATTGCAATTAAATGCCGAAGAGAAAAAATTATTAGAAGATTCAGCAATTGCAGTACGTGAAGTAATGGGCGCTTTAGATAAAATGAGAAGTGCTGCTACCGCTTAATTTTATTGAATCATATAAAATGAAAAGGCTGCTTATTTTTTAGCAGCCTTTTTTATTTAACAATAACATCAAAAAAATATCATAAAAAATATGAAAAAACAAATCAATGAATCATTGCAACAACAGTTTGGTGCTAGTATAGATATGCTTGAAAATGCTATAAAAATGTGCCCTGAAAGCTTATGGGATAATGATAAAAAATTTTGGTATAATGCCTTTCATTGCTTGTTTTGGTTAGATTATTATTTATGCATTGAACCATCAAAATTTTTACCACCCCCACCTTTTACACTTTCTGAATTTGATCCTTCAGGCGCATTGCCCAATAGCGTTTATTCAAAGCAAGAACTTTTAAACTATTTGCAAATAAATCGTGAAAAATGTTACCAATTAATTTCAAATTTAGATGACGAACTAATGAATAAACGATGGATAAATGAGTATAAAAATTTTTCTGTTTTTGAAATATTGCTTTACAATATGCGCCATGTACAACATCATGCCGCTCAACTAAATCAGCTTTTAAGAATAAGTATTCAAGATGCTCCTAAGTGGGTATCGCAAGCAGAAATTAAACACTAATAGGAATATCAATAATTTAATACATAAAATGCATTTCAGTATTTAAAACTTACTCAGTTTTGAAACTGCTATCTCATTATCTATATTCTTAATTTTTATTATATAAATTCCTTTAAGTAAATTGGAAATTGAAAGGGTATGTTGCTTTTTGTTTTCAATTTCAAGGTGAATAATTTCCCTTCCTAACATATCAAAAACTTGTATTTCTGAAAAAAGTTTATTGCTTTGAATGGTAATATTTTCAATAGCAGGATTTGGGAATATAAACATTTCAGACGGTTGTAAATATTTGGTTTCAGTAATTGAATTACTAAAACCAGGATCAAACCCAACCATGCGGCTTGTGCCTGTTTTTGAAGAATCTAACCAATGTTGAGCAGCTAAATTTATAAAAGTATCAGCAAAAAATGAAACTGAAAATTTACCAAAATAATCATTCTTATCACTATCATTACAACCACAAAAAGATGGGCCGCCATATAATTGCCCAACAAACTCGTGATATTTATTGTAGAGTGGCGAACCGCTGCTTGCAGGTTCAGTAATGCCATTATCCCAATGTCCAATTTTCCAACATTTTGAAGTGTATTTATCAGTGTAGGTTGAGTCCTGGCATTTATTGTTGGCAAAAGAAATTTTCTTGATATCACCTAATGGGTGATGAATACAAACTACAGAATCAGGTATTGAATCTAAATTATTCCATGCTGAAAAATAGGGCCTAAACCAAAGTGGAATTTTTTTATTCAATATCAGTAAACCAAAATCACTTTTTTTATTTGCGGCAACCAACTTTGCACCTGTAATTGATTGATTTAAATTACCATTTACATTATTGCAATTCGGACTTTCATAATTAAAAACAAACACCCATGATAATAGTGAATTGCTTGTAGTGCCCTGTGTGCAATGGTTTGCTGTCATTAAATAGGGTGTTGTATCTTGCTGTACATTATTAAGTAATGAGCCGCTACAAAATCCGCTACCACCAACTACTATCATTGAAACTGATCTTTTTTCAATTTGCCAATTGCTTCCAATGGCACAATTTATATTATTGCCATTACTACAACTTGAGCCAAAACTTGCACTGCTTTTTGCACCAAATGTTCGGTAGCCATGCACCACATTTGAAATTTCAAAAGTGCTTGATGTTGTAATATTGTTGGGTTCAAAATATTCAACAATCATTTCATCGCCCACTAAAATAGATGAAGCCATAATGTTTTCAGGAATATTATTTTCATGAGTATATGGCCCTAATACTGCATTGTTTTTTTGATTATATAAATAAATAAAACTGCCTTTTGCAAGATGATAATTTTCAAACTGAATATTAATAGATTGAGCATCTTTGCAAACTATTTTAACTTGCCACAACTTGCTACCATCCTGCAATGTATGCCACTCACCGCTTGTATTAAAATTTATTGTAGATGACATTTTATAACCAAATCGCCATGGAATGGTTTTAACATTGTCAACAAATTCATCTTCAATTTTTATTTGTTCAATAGGAATGGCAGGCATTTTTATGGCATACGCATTAGATGGTTGTATGTGATTTTGCAAACCAATAGGAGCATTACTTTGAGCATTTAAAAACTCAAACATCAAAGTGAAAACTAAAATTAGAAGATATTTTATTGACATATTATTGATGTAAAAATAAGAAATTAAAATGCATAAAAAAAGCCGCTAAAAAAACGGCTTTTAAAATTTTATTTCGATTTATTTTCTTTAAATCGCTTATCTAAAGTACGATCTTTTTTTGTGGGTCCTTTCTTTTCAGGTTCAGTATTTTTGTAGCGTTTATCAGGGGTACCGTCTTTTTTCAATTTTGGTTCAGATTTAACCTCTTCTTTTTTATCAGCTTTTTTACTTTCAGTTTTAGCTTTAGTAGCCTTTGTTTGAGCAGATAAATTAAATGTTGAGATAAGCATTAATGCTGCAATTGCAAGGATAATTTTTTTCATTTTTTTAATATTTATTTTTGTAAAGTTGAATTTTAAAATTGATTATAGCAAATTGATTTCTTAATTAAAATAAAAATTTCTATTCTGAATCAATCGTTATTTTCTGCTTTCATTTATTCGTTTGCAATTATTTTTTTTGGGACTCATGAATGCGCCAAATAAATTTATTTCTATTCGCTTCCAACCTCTGGGCGCATTTACTCACTAAATATTTAGTTTTAATGCGTTCGTGAATGAAAGCGAAATTTTATTAGTCGTTATTTTCTGCTTTCATTTATTCGTTTGCAATTATTTTTTATGGGACTCATGAATGCGCCAAATAAATTTATTTCTATTCGCTTCCAACCTCTGGGCGCATTTGCGGAAAAAATAAAACCTCTTGAATTGAATTAGAATTCGTCATAATCATACTCAATCTATCTATTCCAATTCCTAAACCTGCTGTTGGTGGCATTCCATATTCCAATGCACGTAAAAAGTCTTCATCTAACACCATTGCTTCATCATCGCCTCGTTTGCCTAATTCCAATTGTTCTTCAAATCGTTTGCGTTGATCAATTGGGTCATTCAATTCACTAAATGAATTGCATAATTCTTTACCATTACAAATTGCTTCAAAACGCTCAACCATACCGGGTTTGTTGCGATGTGTTTTTGCTAACGGACTCATCTCCACCGGATAATCTGTTATAAAAGTGGGTTGAATTAATTTGGCTTCAGCAAACTCACCAAATAGTTCATCAATTATTTTTCCTTTTCCCATTTTTGGGTCAATGTGCAAATTTAATTTCTTTGCAGTTTCACGAAGTTGTTCTTCATCCATGCCGTCAATATCAATCCCAGTGTACTCTTTAATGGCTTCAAACATGGTGAAGCGTTTCCATGGGCGTTGAAAATTTATCAAGTTTTCACCTACTTGAACTTGGGTTGAACCCGTTACATCAATCGCCACTTTCTCCACCATTTCTTCCACCAAATCCATCATCCAATTATAATCTTTATAAGCTACATACAATTCCATTTGTGTGAATTCTGGATTATGAAAACGGCTCATTCCTTCATTTCTGAAATCTTTAGAAAACTCATAAACACCATCAAATCCGCCTACAATCAAGCGTTTTAAATATAATTCATTTGCAATTCGCATATACAAAGTCATATCCAATGTATTGTGATGCGTTTTGAACGGACGAGCAGCAGCGCCACCATACAACGGTTGAAGGATTGGCGTTTCAACTTCCATGTAAGTTTTAGCATTCAAATATTCTCTCATGCTATTCACTAATTTGGTACGCTTTAAAAATGTTTCTTTCACTTGTGGGTTCACAATCAAATCCACATAACGCATACGGTAGCGTTGCTCAGGGTTAGTGAACGCATCATGAACTTTTCCATCTTCATCAGTTTTTACTACAGGCAATGGTTTTAAAGCTTTACTCAATAATTTAATTTCTTTACAATGAATTGATATTTCACCAGTTTTTGTTCTGAAAACATAACCTTTCACACCAATGATATCGCCTAAATCAAACCAATGTTTAAAAACTTCTTCGTACAAACTTTTATCATCTGTTGGGCAAATTTCTTCACCCTTTACATAAAATTGAATTTTGCCCACCATATCTTGTAATACAGCAAAGGCAGCCTTTCCCATGATTCGTTTGCTCATTAATCTACCAGCAAAACTGATTTCTTTTAAGGTTTCATCATCAGCATTGGCTTCAAATTTTTCAATGATTTCTTTAGATGAAAAAGTCATTTCCCAAGTTTCAGCAGGGTAGGGGTTAATGCCTTTATCAATTAGTTTTTGTAATGTTTCTCTACGTTGAATTTCTTGTTCGCTTAATTGTTGCATGAATAATAATTTGAAGCGCAAAGGTAATAAATGCGGAGGCGTTGAAGGATAAAATATCTTTTTTTTTAAAACAAGTAACTTGAATTAGAGCCTAAATAGAGTAGCAAAAATTAATCGAGTTTCGCTCTTAACTAAATCAGGTTTCCAATCTGACGGGATAGTTGTTGTAGTATATCCTGAAGGTGAAGTTACACCTCCACGACCTGAAAAGTAAGGCACACTTGACTCACGATGCACTAGTTCAATTCGGAAAGTAATACTTTGATTAGGCATCCAATCAAGATTCGTAGAACAATCCCAACCTTTAAATTGGTCACCTGGGTTTGCACTGAAAGGGTGTGTTCCTTCGGTTGTTGTTGGGTTATTTGCATTCGGTAACGGACTTGCATCGCCTGTAGGATAAAGTACTAAATATCTACCAGGATTAGTCATTGCTCCTCCTCCAATTGTAAAAGCTAATTTATTTTTATGAAACCATATTCTATTATAAAACATGATGCTCATAAAATTTTGCGAAGGATGGGAAGCATTACCATTAAAGGCTTTTACTCCTTCTCCATTTTCAAAACCAATATCTGAAGTTAAACTAAATGCCAAACGTGTAATACCCTTTTTTTGAGGTTGATTATAGTATCTATACAAAAAACTATTATCAGAATGAAAACGAATTCGGTTTGGGTTCAAAGCAGCATCCGTTCCTATATAATCATTTGTAATTAACTTGATGTTTTCATTTGGACAATACACAAAACTACCTCCTAATCCAGGCAATGTATTAAACTTTCCATAGCTCTGCCAACCATTAATTAGCCAAGCTTCTACTTTTATTTTTTTAGAAGGAAACATTTGCAACCGCATTCCATTAAAAAACCAAGGTGTATTATCTGATGTAAAGGAAGCTTGATATTCCCAGTTTTCAGCTTGATAATAAGAATTTAAACCGATGTAACTCATAAACATTCCAAAATCTAAATTGATGCCATACCATTTATCAAAATGATAACCAGCGTAGGCTTCGCTTAAATATTTATAATCATTCATTAAAGCATATTGACCTCTGTAGGCGCTATAATCATTTCGAGGTACTACTGTAGAACGAGTTCCAAATTGAGTCATAAATCGGGCATGTGCATTTTTGAAAGTGAAATCACCACCAAAATGCAATCCTGATAATTCCATTTCATTGTTTCTTGCCAAAGCGGTAGAACCTACAACCGTATTATCTTTTGGGTTATTGAATGAATACGTATAATTCATATCCATTAAAATACTTGGTGTAAAATACTTGTTATGAAACACAGATGAATCACGCCTGTCATTACCATTAAGCCAAGTAAAATCCATGCCTTCTAATGGAATTTTTTCTTGAGCAAAAGCTGAGAAAGTGATTAGCAAAGTAAAAAAAGTAAAATAGATTTTTTTCATGAGTGTGAAATTTTGAACATCAAAATTAGCAGGAAATAAATGCTGAAATCAAAAGAATTTAATTCTGTATTTAAAATAATTTAATTCTAAAATTTAGTTTTCATTTTTAACTTTATCGGAAAGAAAAGTATAAAATGAACACCCCAAATGATAAAGTAAATTGGTTTTTTGAAAAAGAAACCAAATGGAAAAATGAATATGAATTGCTTCGTGAAATTGCATTGAGTTGTGATGTGGTGGAAGAATTGAAATGGGGTTGCCCATGTTATACTATCAACAAAACTAATGTGGTGCTGATTCATGGCTTTAAAGATTATTGTGCTTTGTTGTTTCATAAAGGTGTGTTGATAAAGGATGAAAAGAAATTATTGATTCAGCAAACTGAAAATGTGCAAGCTGCTCGGCAGATGCGGTTTTCTAATTTGAGGGAAATTGAAAAATTAAAAAAAACAATTCAAGCATACATTAAAGAAGCGATTACTTTAGAAAAATCAGGAGCAAAAGTGCAACTAAAAACTACTGCTGAATACAACATGCCTGATGAATTTAAAAAAGTGTTGGATGAAATGAATGATGTGAAAAAAGCCTTTGAAGCGCTTACGCCAGGCAGGCAACGAGGCTATTTGTATTTTTTTTCACAACCCAAGCAAGCCAAAACTCGTGATGCCCGAATTGAAAAAGCCATTCCCAATATTTTGAAAGGAAAAGGAATTGATGATTAATAATCTACCACAGAGAAACAAAGTCACAGAAGTTAAATTTCTCTGTTTCACTGTGTCTCTGTGGTGAAATAAATTTTTTAAATGAAAAAAAGTAATTCAACTAATTCAGAAGTTATTTTTATTTTAAAATCACGTTTTGAAAAAAATCTACTTCGTCATCCAAGTTTAGATTGGAAAAATGTAGAAGCAAAATTATTAGCTCAGCCTGCTAAATTGAAATCGTTACAAATGATGGAAGATACCGGCGGTGAGCCAGATGTGGTTTCATTCGATAAAAAATCCAATGAATTTATTTTCATGGATTGCTCGGCTGAAAGCCCAGTTGGTAGAAGAAGTTTGTGTTATGATAAAGCAGCTTTGGATGCTCGAAAAGAAAACAAACCGATAGACAGCGCTATGAATTTAGCTGCGGCAATGGGCGTTGAAATTTTGAATGAAGAGCAATATCGTTTTCTGCAAACACTCGGCAACTTCGATTTAAAAACATCCAGTTGGATTCAAACACCAGATAAAATCAGAAAGTTGGGCGGTGCATTATTTTGCGACAGACGTTATAACACTATTTTTACGTATCACAATGGTGCTGAAAGCTACTATGCTGCAAGGGGTTTCAGAGCAATGGTAAAAATTTAGTAGTACATCACTAAATAAAAAAAAAGGCGACCTTAAATTTAAGATCGCCTTTTGGAGTATAATTGTTCAAGAAATTATTTTGCTAATTTCGCTTTTAAATTTGCATCTAAAGCATCCAAAAATTCTTCAGTGTATAAATAATGTTCACCATGATTTACTTTATTACCATGAATACAAACTGCTAAATCTTTAGTCATTTTGCCACTTTCAACAGTTTCAACACACACTGTTTCTAAAGCTTTGCAGAAATTAATCAACTCCTGATTGTTATCCAATTTACCACGAAATTCTAAACCTCTTGTCCATGCAAAAATAGATGCAATAGGGTTGGTAGAAGTTGGCTTGCCTTTTTGATGGTCTCTGTAATGACGAGTTACAGTGCCATGCGCTGCTTCAGCTTCCATTACTTGGCCATCGGGCGTAACTAATGTTGAAGTCATCAAACCTAAGCTACCAAAGCCTTGTGCAACTGTATCACTTTGCACATCGCCATCATAATTTTTACAAGCCCACACAAAATTACCATTCCATTTTAATGCAGATGCCACCATGTCATCAATCAATCGGTGTTCGTAAACAATACCTGCTGCTTCAAATTTTGCTTTGTAATCTGCTTGATAAATTTCTTCAAAAATATCTTTGAACCGTCCATCATACTTTTTCAAAATGGTGTTTTTGGTAGAAAGATACAATGGCCATTTTTTCATCAAGGCTTGATTGAAACAGGCATGAGCAAAGCCACGGATAGATTCATCTGTATTGTACATGGCTAATGCAACACCATCGCTTTTGAAATTGAACACTTCAAATTCTTGTTTTGTTCCATCTTCGCCTTCAAATTTTATGGTCAATTTTCCTTTGCCTTTTGTAACAAAATCTGTTGCACGATATTGGTCACCAAAGGCATGACGACCGATGCAAATTGGAGCACTCCAATTGGGTACTAATCTTGGAACATTGCTGCAAACAATCGGTTCACGAAAAACAGTTCCATCCAAAATATTTCGGATAGTTCCGTTTGGCGATTTCCACATTTGTTTCAATTTGAATTCTTCCACACGTTGCTCATCAGGTGTAATAGTGGCGCATTTAATACCCACACCATATTTCAAAATGGCATTAGCTGAATCAATGGTTACTTGGTCGTTGGTTTCATCACGATATTCAACACCCAAATCGTAATATTTAATATCTAATTCTAAATAAGGAAGAATTAATTTTTCTTTAATAAACTTCCAAATAATTCTTGTCATTTCATCGCCATCCAATTCTACCACCGGATTAGCTACTTTAATTTTGTTTGTCATCTTTTTATAAATAAATTTTATTTGTTTAAAAAATTGTGGCGCAAATGTAGAAATAAAATGGGTTTACTAATCATCAATTATTAATTAGATTTAATTAATAATATAAACTTCCACTTTGCCTAATCCGCTTTTTAAAATGCCCAAACTATCAGCAGCAGCATAACTTAAATCAACCACTCTGCCTTTTCCAAATGGGCCACGGTCAATCACTTTTACAATTACTGATTTGCCGTTTTTCAAATTAGTTACTTTAATTTTTGTACCAAATGGTAAAGTACGATGAGCACAAACTAAGCTATCATTATTCAAAATTTTTCCACTTGCTGTTCGGGCTCCTGTGCTACGTTTTGAATAGTATGAAGCAATACCTGTTTGAAAAGGCTTGGCAATTATTGTTGAATCAGTTTGGGCTTTGCTGAGTTGAACTATAAAAATCAATAAGAGTAAAATTAAATTTTTCATCATTTCAATCTACAAGTTAAAATGCTGATATCATCTGTATAAGTTGCATTACCACGATATTCATTTACTTTTTCTAAAATTTTAGTATTAAAATCTTTGGGCGATAAGGAATAAAATTTTGAAGCAAAATTTTCAACTTCTTCATTACCAAAAAAATCACCTTTTTCATTCACCAAATCTGATAAACCATCGGTATATAAAATCAAAGTTGACTCTTCATCTAAATAAATTTCACCGATTTTTACATTGGGCAATTCATCAAAAATGCCCAACAAAGTTGTACCCGTATTAAGTGGCTGAATGCCTTTGCTGTTGCATAATAGCGGCGGTATATGACCACAATTTACATACAATAATTTTTTAGTAACGCTATTGTATTTGGCATAAAATAAAGTAACAAAACTTTCCAATCGGGTTACTTCACAAATACGTTTATTTAATGCTATGATTAATTTTTCAGTAGTATAATTTTGCTTAGCTAATGTTCGTAATGTAGCTTGAAAATTACTCATTAATAAAGCGGCTGGCACACCTTTGCCTGAAACATCAGCCATACAAAATGCAATTTTTTCATCATTCAATTCTACAAAATCATAATAATCGCCACCAATTTCTTGATGTGGTAAATACACCGCATCCATCGTTACTTTTTCAGATGAAGGAAGTTTGTTAGGAATCAACATTCCTTGAATTTGACGAGCCAAATCCATTTCCTTTTTATATGCTTGTTGCACCAATTGCCGTTTAAATAATCTTTTATTTTCAATTGCCGAAACAATAATATTGGTAATGGTTTGAATGAAATTTAATTTCTCTTCAACTGT
>JBEANU010000100.1:0-4900 GCA_041165265.1 Bacteroidota bacterium
TCATTAATTTTTCAGAATTACATTTGAATTAAAATAACCACTCATTTTATATGAATAAATTATACGAAAAATATGTGCAAAAAATGCAAAAAATTGCCGACGTTAAAATGGTTGCTGCAGTTTTAAATTGGGATCAAGAAACCTATCAACCGCCTAATGCAGCTGATATTAGAAGTCAGCAATTGGCTACTTTAAGCGGCATTGCGCATGAACTTTTTGTCGATGAATCGATTGAAAAACTATTGCTTGAACTTTCAGCAGAAAATAATCTTTCAGAAACTCAGAAAAAAAACGTACAACTTTCATTAGAAGATTTTAATCGTGAAAAAAAATATGCTACATCATTTGTTGAGTTGATGTCAAAAACAATTTCTGAATCGTATCATGCTTGGATAAAAGCAAGGGAGGCTAATGATTTCAAAGTATTTGCACCTACCTTAAAAAAATTAGTGGATTTAAAAAAGCAAGAAGCTGATTTGTTAGGCTATGAAGGGCACCGATACAATGCCTTAATGCATTTGTACGAACCCAATCAAACAGTAGCCGATACTGATATTTTGTTTGAAGAATTGAAAAAAGATTTAGTTCCGTTTTTGCAATCTATTGCACATAAAACAAAACCAAATAATGATTTTATGTATGGCAATTTTCCTAAAAAACAACAATGGGATTTGGGCATGGATTTACTGAAACAAATGCGTTTCGATTTTAATAGTGGCAGGCAAGATGAATCTGTACATCCTTTCACTACATCATTTGCGGCTACTGATGTACGACTTACTACACACATAAAAGAGCATGATTTTTATACCATGATTTGGAGTTGCTTACACGAAGGCGGACATGGATTATACGAACAAGGTTTGCCTATTGAACAATATGGTTTGCCGGGTAGCGAAGCCGTTTCATTAGGTATTCATGAATCGCAAAGCAGATTGTGGGAAAACATGGTGGGGCGTTCAAACATATACTGGCAAGGCAATTGGAAATTGGTACAGCAACATTTTTCTACACAATTTAAAAACATAAATGCAGATGAATTTTATAAAGCCATCAACATTGTTGAACCATCATTAATAAGAATTGAGGCAGATGAATTAACCTATCATTTTCATATTATGATTAGATATGAAATTGAAAAAATGTTGCTAGGTGATGAAATTACGGTAGATGAAATTCCTGCCATTTGGAACCAGAAATATTTTGATTATATGGGCGTAAAAGTGCCTGATGATAAACAAGGTTGTTTGCAAGATATTCATTGGAGTCATGGAAGTTTTGGATATTTCCCTACTTATTCAATTGGTAGTTTTTATGCTGCACAATTTTTTCATTTTGCAAAATTACAAATTGATGGATTAGATACAATGATGATGAATGGTGAGTTTGAGCCATTGCTGAATTGGCTTCGCAAAAATGTACACCAATATGGCAGATTAAAATCAGCAAAAGAAATTTGCGAAAATATCTGTGGCAAACCACTTGATGTGAAATATTTTATTAACTATGCAAAACAAAAATTCGAAACAATTTAATTTTATAAAAAAATGAAAGGAATTATATTAGCTGGCGGAAGCGGCACTCGTTTACACCCCATTACGTTTGCCATTAGCAAACAAATTATGCCCATCTATGATAAACCCATGATTTATTACCCATTAAGTGTGTTGATGATGGCTGGTATTAAAGATATTTTAATTATTTCAACACCACATGATTTACCACATTTTAAAAGATTATTTGGTACTGGTGAAAGCATTGGTGTAAATTTTAGCTATGAAGAACAACAAGTGCCAAACGGACTAGCCCAAGCTTTTGTGATTGGCGAAAAATTTATTGGCGATGATAGTGTGGCTTTGGTTTTAGGCGATAATATATTTTATGGCAGCGGCTTAGGCACTTTGTTAGAAAGTTGTAATAATCCTGATGGTGGTTATGTATTTGCTTATCATGTAAGCGACCCTGAACGCTATGGTGTGGTTGAGTTTGATGAAAATAATACAGCCATTTCTATTGAAGAAAAACCTACCCAGCCTAAATCAAATTATGCTGTGCCAGGTTTATATTTTTATGATAATTCAGTAGTGAAAATTGCAAAAGAATTAAAACCATCGGCTCGTGGCGAATACGAAATTACAGATGTAAATAAAGTATATTTAGAACAAGGAAAATTAAAAGTTGCTATTTTAAACCGTGGCACTGCATGGTTGGATACGGGTACATTTGATTCACTAATGCAAGCCACACAATTTGTACAAGTGATTGAACAACGCCAAGGATTAAAAGTGGGTTGTATTGAAGAAATAGCTTACCGCAAAGGATTTATTAATGCTGAACAGTTAGAAGCCGTAGCCAAACCATTAATGAAAAGTGGCTATGGTGGTTATTTGATGCAGTTGATTAAGAAATAGTATTCATCTAAAAAAAACCGATTCATTTGAATCGGTTTTTTTTTTAGTGTAAAATTGATTTCCTTGTAAAATTTATTTATTTCAATTTGTTCCAAATAAAAAAGCCTTGAAAAATCAAGGCTTTTGAAATGTCGTTAGTTTCCTATAAAAGAATTAATATTCTCTTCTTGGGCGGAAATTACTACGCTCAGGACGCTCTTCACGTGGACGAGCTTCATTGCATGTAATGTTTCGACCTGAAACTTCTCTGCCATTTAAGCTGTTAATTGCAGCTGTAGCTTCAGAATCGTTAGGCATTTCTGCAAAGCCATAACCTTTTGAACGCTTGGTGAACTTGTCGGTAACAACTTTTGCAGATGCAACCTGGCCATGAGCTGATAACATATCAGTTAATTCAACGTCTGTAATGCTCCATGGCAAATTTCCTAAATAAAGATTCATAAATGTGTTCTGTTTGAAAATGTTTAAAATGAGCTGTAAAAGTAAACTTTTTTTTTATATAAAAAAATATTTTTTTTACAAGTACTTTTTACCCGTTATTCAAAACACCTCTTCCAAAGTTTTACAGCCTTGTACTAATGTTGTAATTTTTTCAATCACACTTTCTACCACAGCATCGGGGCAGCTTGCACCACTAGTAAGCATAATGGTAATTTGTTTTTTTTGAGGTATAAAATCAAATGTGATTTCTTTTTTCTTTTCATGAAAATTGAAGTGATGTATTTCATCGGTCGATATTATTTCATCAGCATTTGATATATAGTAGGTAGGTAATTGCTCTTCACATAATTCTACTAAATGCGATGTATTGCTGCTATTATATCCGCCTACTACAATGGCTAAATCAGCATCATATTCCAACATACCTCTTACTGCTGTTTGATTATCATTGGTAGCATAACATAAAGTATCACGGGTATCGGCAAATCGTTCAGCTAAATTATCGGCAGTAAGATTAAAATGTTTAATCATTACATTTTTTAAAAAATCAGAAATAGCTTGTGTATCAGATGCCAGCATAGTGGTTTGATTTACCACACCAATTTTTTGAATATCTTTCGTAATATCAAATCCATCGCTAAATTGTCCTTTAAATTCGGTATAAAAATCATCTGCATTTTTTTCGCCAGTAATGTATTTTGCTAACTCAATGGTTTGCTTCATATCTTTTACCACTACTGATGGTGTATGAAATTTGCTATGACTAAATGTGGCTCTTGTTTCTTCATGATTCGGTTTGCCATGAATAATAATGGAATAACCTTTTTCGCCAATTTGTTCGGCTTTGTTCCAAACTCGTTCTACAAATGGGCAAGTGCTGTTGTATTTATGTGGCTCAATGCCAGCTTTGGTTAATCTGTTTTCAATTTCTAAGGTAGTGCCAAATGCAGGAATGATAACAATATCATTTGCTGAAAGGCTTTCGATAGGTATAATTTCTTTGCCTGATGTGTCTTGCAAAAATGTAACACCTTTGTTAAGTAAGTCATTATTTACTTGTGGGTTGTGAATCATTTCACTCAATAAATAAACACGTTTGCCTAGGTTTTCATCTACGGCTCTAAAACTTATTTCTATTGCATTTTCAACACCATAACAAAACCCAAAATGACGAGCTAATAAAATTTTTACAGCACCAAAATCTAACTCAGTAGGCGAAAAATCTTTTTTTAATTTATCATCCTGTTTACGACGATTTTTAATATTTGTAATTAA
This sequence comes from Bacteroidota bacterium, assembly GCA_041165265.1. Lineage (GTDB taxonomy): Bacteria > Bacteroidota > Bacteroidia > Chitinophagales > CAIODY01 > CAIODY01. The sequence goes on from JBEANU010000100.1 coordinate 4,128, forward strand.
CGAACTTCTATAAGTAATAGGAACATTAAATGATTTCATGAATTAAAACGTTTTTTTTACTAAAAATTTTTCCACCTCTAATTGCTTTTTCCCTAAACTAAAATCAGTATTAATCACCATTTCAGCCAGTTCAACTAATAAATGTAATTGCTGATTGGGGGTAAGATTACTATTATCAACCTCAATGGCATCATCAGCTTTACGCAACGGACTTTCAACCCGTGTGCTATCAATTCTATCTCGTTGTGCTAAATTGGTAATCACTTCGTCAAGCGTTACTACTTCTTCTTTATTTAATAATTCATCATAACGGCGCTGCGCTCTAATAATGGGATGGGCAGTTAAAAATATCTTCAACTCTGCATCCTGAAAAACTGTGGTGCCAATATCTCTACCATCCATTACTATTCCTTTTGTAGCGCCAATCTTACGTTGTTGAGCCACCATTGCTTGCCTCACAGGTTTTAAAGTACTTACAGGGCTAACAAAATTGCTGATTTCCATCGTCCTGATTTCTCTTTCAACATTTTTATGATTCAAAAATATTTCAGGTTTGGCTTCCTCATTTAATTCAAAGTGAATATGAATGTGTTGCAATGCATCCATTACAGCATTTGTATTTTCAATATCAATTTTATGTTGTATAAAATATAAAGTAACGGCACGATACATAGCACCTGAATCAACATAAATATATTTTAATTCCTTAGCTAACTGACGTGCAACTGTACTTTTTCCGCAGGAAGAAAAACCATCAATAGCTATGATTATTT
>JBEANU010000101.1:0-3132 GCA_041165265.1 Bacteroidota bacterium
AATTGGAAAATTATTGAATGAACCTGACCCCGTTGATGAAAAAATAAAGTTAGAATACTATAAAACAAAGGTAATATTTGAACAAAAAATAAAACTTAAATCAAGTTCAACAAAAATTAAATGCATCACATTATACCAAATTTGCAATGAAAGCACTTGTTTGGCTCCTAAAGAAAAAGAGTATTTTTTCGAAATAAAACAAGATGACAAAACGGGCAATGCTTCTAACAATAATTCAGCCATTGATACTTCAAAAAAAACAGAAGCAACAACCGCAGAAGCAACACCATTAGCGCCTGCTGCTGAAATTGCAACGGCTGAAGATGAAACTGCTGTGGGTGAAAAAGATTCAATCTGGAAAATATTTTTAAAAGGATTATTGGGTGGCTTAGGTGCATTGTTGATGCCATGCGTATATCCTATGATTCCGTTAACAGTAAGTTTTTTTACTAAAAAAAGCAAAACACGGGCTAAAGGAATTAGCAATGCCATGATTTATGGTTTATCAATGATTGCAATTTTTCTTTCTATTGGTTTGTTGGTAAGCCTTTTGGGCAATTCATCTACACCAAATCAATTAGCTACTAATCCATGGTTGAATGGCATTTTCTTCTTGATTTTTGTAGCATTTGCCTTATCATTTTTTGGTGCATTTGAGCTTACGCTACCTAGCAGTTGGGTTGATAAAACTGATAAAGCATCTGAAAAAGGTGGCTTAATTGGAATATTTTTTATGGCATTTACCATGGTGTTGGTTTCATTTTCATGCACAGCACCAATCATGGGAAGTTTGCTAACAGCAATGGTTTCATCTAATTCTAAAATCGGACCAATCATGGGAATGTTTGGTTTTTCATTAGCTTTTGCATTGCCATTTACCTTGTTTGCCATTTTTCCAAGTTGGTTAAATTCATTACCAAAATCAGGTGGTTGGATGAATGTATTTAAAGTAAGTGTTGGCTTTTTAGAGTTAGCAATGGCAATGAAATTTTTATCGAATATCGATTTAGTTTTTCAATGGCATATTATCACTCGTGAAGTTTTTATTGCATCATGGGTTGTAATATTTGGATTGATGGGTATTTATTTAATGGGCTGGATAAAGTTTTCACACGATAGTGATATGCCTTATTTATCTATCGGAAGATTACTATTTGCTATACTTTCATTCATTTTCACTGTTTATTTAATTCCGGGTTTATGGGGTGCGCCGTTAGAAATTATTAGCGGATTTCCACCTCCAGAATTTTATAAAGAATGGAAAACAACATCGGCTGCAAGTACTGTTGTTACAACAGATGTAAAGCAATCAAATCACAAAGAAGAATGTCCGTTAAACTTAAATTGTTACCACGATTTTGAAGCTGCAAAAAAAATTGCACAAGAACAACACAAGCCTTTGTTTTTAGATTTTACTGGTTGGAATTGTGCCAACTGCCGCAAAATGGAACAAACCGTTTGGAACAAACCTGAGATTTTTAAATTGTTGAATGAACAATTTGTAGTGGTATCATTATATTGTGATGATAGAGCAAAATTGCCTGAAGGAGAACAATTTGTATCAAAATATAATGGCGAAAAAGTTACAACCATTGGCGAAAAATGGAGCGATTTACAAATCAGCCGATACAACAGATTAGGTCAGCCTTATTATGCAATTTTGAACGATGAAGGAAAAGATATTGCCCCATCAACAGGCGCCAACTTTAATGCTGATGAATATTTAAAGTTTTTGCAAACGGGCATTGAAAATTTTAAAAAATAAGGGGGCGAAAAATTATTTATTTTAGTTTTTCCGTCATCAATTTTATTTCCATCATCGGCGAATTTCGTTCATACAAAATTCGGTAAACAGCCGTAGTAATGGGCAAATCAATCTTATATTTTTGATTGGCTTCATAAATACATTTTACTGAATAATAGCCTTCGGCAATCATGTTCATTTCTAACTGTGCTGCTTTTACTGAATAGCCTTTACCAATCATTAACCCAAATGAGCGATTGCGGCTAAATTGCGAATAAGCTGTTACCAATAAATCACCTAAATAGGCGCTGCCTTTTATATCTCGTTCTATTGGATGAACAGCATCTACAAATCGTTTTATTTCCTGAATAGCATTTGAAACTAACACCGCCTGAAAGTTATCGCCATAGCCCAATCCATGACAAATGCCACTTGCCAAGGCAATAATATTTTTCATTACGGCTGCTAATTCAGTTCCGTAAATATCTTCTGTAAAGTTTGTTTTGATAAATCTACAAGCAAACAAATCGGCTATTAATGAGGCTTTTGAGGTGTCAGGACAACTAAAAGTTAAGTAAGATAATTTTTCTAATGCTACTTCTTCGGCATGACATGGCCCACTGATGACAATAAAATTAGTAAAATCAATAGCAAAAAATTTGTTGAAATATTCAGCTATGATGCGGTTTTCATCAGCATCGGGTATCATGCCTTTGATGGCTGATATTATTTTTTTGTTCGTAAAATCAGCAGGTAATAAACCTTCTAAACTGCTTTTCAAAAAAGCTGAAGGAGTAGCCACAATTACCCAATCGGCTTGTTGAATAGCTTCTTTGGCAGTATTGTAAAATGAAATTTGTTCTACAGGCAATTGAGCGCTGCTGATATAATCAGGATTGTGGCGATATGTTTTAATATGCTCCACCACTTCATGGCGGCGTATATACCAATGCAGATTTACTTTTTTTTCGCCCAATATTTTTACAATAGCCGTAGCCCACGAACCACTTCCTATTACTGCTATATTTTTTATTTCATTCATTAAGGCGAAGTTATACAAATATTTAATTGAAATAATTTTAAAGCTAATTCAACTTGAATTGGCTTTAAAATTATCTATAATAAGGATTGTTAAAAAAACATTCCAAGTCCTAAAAAACAAGCTTTAGTTTTAATTTTCAATGAACTATTAACATTATCATTTATAGTTAAATATTTCCAGCTATTAAGGTCAAATCTAAATTTCGTCTCAATAAAAAATATTCTATTCTCAATTTTAAAATTTTTACCAACCCCAATAACACCAGCAATATTAGTTGCATTACCTGCACTAGTTTTCAACCTTAAATTACTACGTTTCATCACTTCAATTCTGTCTGGTTCATTTC
>JBEANU010000102.1:0-4331 GCA_041165265.1 Bacteroidota bacterium
ATAATGAATTAACACAAGATGATTATGAAACACTGCACAAGCGCTATAATCCTGAGTTTGCACATGAACTTGAAAACTATATTACACTAACAACTCATAATTGGAAAGCTGATAAAAAGAATGAAGGCGAACTACAAAAGTTGGATGGTAACTTGTTTTCATTCAAAGCTATTATTGAAGGTGAATTTGCAGATAATATGTTTCCGATGGAGGCTGAATTAAAATTAAAAATTGGGGCACAAGTAATGTTTATAAAAAACGATAGTGATATTGCTAAGCGCTATTATAATGGCAAATTGGCTACTATCAAATCAATACAGGATAATAAAATTACTGTTCAGTTTTTTGATTCAACAAATGAACTTGAATTAAATAGAGAAACGTGGCGAAATGTGAAATACAATTTTAATCGAGAAAAAAATAAAATTGAAGAAGAAGAAATTGGAAGTTTTTCGCATTTTCCTATTCGCTTGGCTTGGGCAATTACCATACATAAAAGTCAGGGTTTAACTTTTGAAAAGGCTATAATTGATGCTGGTGAAGCTTTTGCGGCAGGGCAAGTGTATGTGGCTTTGAGTAGATGTACAAATTTGGAAGGCATTGTTTTACAATCCAAAATATATCCTTCATCGGTAAAAACAGATGAGCGAATTATTGCATTTTCAGAAAAAGAAAGCAGCGAACATGAACTTATCAATAATTTAGATGAGGGCAAAAAAGAGTATTCAAAAACATTATTGATAAAGGCTTTTGATTGGAGTAAAGTATTGAATGCCGTAAATGATTTTATTGACATAGTAGAATTAAAACAAATACCCGATAAAGAAAATGTTGAACAAATGGCACTAACCATGCTTGCTAAAACCAAGCTACAATTAGATGTTGCTGAAAAATTTGTACCCCGATTAGAGTTCATTTTAGAACATATATCAGAACCCGAAAAAGAAGAAGAACTTAATAATTTAATAACCCGAGCAATACCTTTTTTCTGCAATGCCTTATCTACCGAGCTTATTCAGCCATTAAATAATCATATTAAAGATTTAAAAGGCAAGCAAAAAGTAAAAACATATTTAAAAGAATGTGTAGCTATTGAAGCTATACTTTTTAATAAATTAAATCAAATTGAAAAATTGCAATTTGGTAATTCAAAATTTTATGCTGGTAATTCATTTGCGGCTGGTATTCAAATTTCTGATTCAAAAGCAATAAAAGCTAAAACTGAAAAAGGGGATACTTTTAAGGAAACATTTAACCAATTTAAAGAAGGAAAAACCATTGAACAAATTGCTGAAAGTAGAGGCATGGCAATTACTACAATTGAAGGACATATTGCAAAATTTATTGAAACTGGTGAGTTAGAAATTAGTCAGTTTGTATCATCTAATAAGTTATTAAAAATTCAATCAGCAATAAATGAAATTGGCGCTGATAAGTTAACTCCGTTAAAGCAGATGTTGGGCGATGAAATATCTTTTGGACAAATAAAAATGAGTGTAGCTCATTTTAATTTTATTGCAAAAAATTAAACCAAAACTTACTTTTTATCACACAATTATTCATAACTACTATCATTTATAAATCACATCATATTAAAAACGTAATAGGTATAATGTGTATTTTTGTAAATTCACAACAATGATTAATACTGAACATATCATCAAATTATTACAACAGCATCAACAAGTGATAATACCAAATTTTGGTGCTTTTGTTGTAACCCATCAATCATCAAAAGTTTCAATAATTGATAAAAATATTTGCCCCCCACATTTAATTATTTCGTTTGATAATGCGCAACTTAAAAACGATAATTTACTTATGGATTATATGGATAAATTAGCTGTAAAATCAAGTGGTTCAAACCATTTGGCTATTCAACAGCAAGTTTCAATTTGGAATACGAATTTGCAAAATGGCGAAAGTGTAAAATTAGAAAATTTAGGAATTTTGAGTTTGGATGTAGATAAAAATATTCAATTTAAACCTACTGACATATTTTTAAATAGTGCATCTTATTTTGGGTTGCAAAATATTTATTTACAGCCTATTTTAAGACTTGATGAAAAAGAAAATATCATTAAAGATTTGGTTCAGGATAATAAAAATTTGCCTACTGAGCAGATGCAAAATGAGGTTAGCAAACCTGCATCAAAAAGTTTTAGAAATTGGTGGATTGCCGCAAGTGCAATTGTAGTGCTTTGTTTATCAACTGTTGGCGGCATGTTTTGTATGGATGATAAATATTGTGCCATGAATGTTTCAAATTTTATTTCATTTAATTGGGCATCTGATTTTATTGAATTTATTCAAAAACTATTATAATAATTGTGCTTTTATTCATTGATAATTATGATTCATTTACATTTATGTTGGTTGATTATTTCAAGCAATTAGGCATTGAAATTTTAATGAAACGAAATGATGAAATTAGTGTTGATGAAATAAATAAACTAAACCCTAAAGCAATAGTAATTGGGCCTGGCCCTAATGCACCAAATGATAGTGGTATGGTGATGGAAATTATTCAACAATTTTATTTATCAAAACCCATATTAGGTATTTGTTTAGGCCATCAAGCTATTGGTGAGTTTTTTAATTGTAAATTAGTTAAATCGCAAAATCCAATACACGGCAAAACTTCGCAAATCGCAATTTATTCGCATCAAATATTTCAAAATTTGCCTAACCAATTTTATGTAATGCGCTATCATTCATTAGTTTTAGATGAAATAAATACGCATGAAATAAAGGTAATTGCCTCAACAAATAAAAACGAAGTGATGGCAATTGCCCACCAAAATTTACCCCTAATTGGATTGCAATTTCATCCTGAATCTATTTTAACCGAGCATGGTTTATTGATTTTACAAAATTGGAAAAAGCTGTATTACGATTAGTAGTTATCAATTATTTAAAACAGATTTCATGGCTGTAATTTCAGCTGCAAATAGGGCTTCATTTTGCAATACGGCTGCGGCTGAATGAAACTCAGTAACAATAGGTAAGGCAGATTTCAAATCTAATAAATTTGAACTACGGATACTGCCACCAGGCATTATTATAATTTTATCAGTTGCTATTTTTTGTAATTGCTTTAATGATTCAATACCTTGCAATGCAGTGCCCTTGTGCCCTGAGGTAAGTATTCTATTAAAGTTTAAATTAATTAATTGGTTTAAAGCTATGGCTTTATTTTCAATTTCGTCAAAGGCTTTATGAAATGTAATATCTAATCCATCAGCAATTTTCAACCATTTTTTTATAGCCGTTGCATCTATTGTATGATCTGAATTTAATGCTCCAATTACTACACCATCAATTTTATTTTGTTTACAAAATTCAATTTGATGAGCCATTTCATTAATTTCAAACTCAGTATAATAAAAATTACCTGCCCTTATTCTTATCAATACATGAATTGGAATTTTAATCGCTTTTTTAATTTTTACTATTTCATCAAATGTAGGTGTGGTGCCGCCTTCAGCTAAATTGATACAAAATTCGATTCTATCAGCACCACATTGTTCAGCAATAATGGCTGATGAAATGGATGGGCAGCAAATTTCTAATTTCATATTTATAGGGTGATTATTTTGCGAAGATAAAATATATATAAATTGTACGTTTAATAATATATTGCATCAAAAATAATATGCAGTGGCATCCTACATCGTATCAAGCATTTATTGCAAATAAAATTTTTACGCCTGAAAATTTACAAAAAAATTTGTTGCTGTGGCGTTTTAAAAACCATCCTGTAATTTTTACAAATGGCTGTTTTGATTTGTTGCACGATGGGCATATTGAATTGCTTTGTGCCGCCAAGCAGTTAAATGGTAAATTAATAGTTGGATTAAATAGCGATGATTCAGTAAAACGATTAAAGGGCGAACACCGTCCCATTAAAAACCAAGCATCAAGATTATTGCAATTAGCAGCGTTGCAAATGGTGGATGGCGTAATATTGTTTGAGGACGATACCCCTTTGCAATTAATTAATTTAATACAGCCTGATGTACTAGTAAAAGGTGGCGATTATACCGAGAGCACTATTGTTGGCGCATCAGAGGTAAAATCGTGGGGCGGAAAAGTAGAAATTTTTCAATTAGTAGAAGGTTATTCAACTACTAACTTGATTAAAAAATTTAATCATTAAGTCAAAAGTAAGAGTAGTTTCAAATTTTTTAGCTCCTTTTTTCTACTATGTATTCAATCTTTTAAATACTCACACATGAAAAAAATAATTTTAATATGTAGTTTGGTATTAACATATACCATCAGTAGCGCACAAAACTTAATTGTTGACCCTAGTTTTGAAGAATTTGTAG
>JBEANU010000103.1:0-11821 GCA_041165265.1 Bacteroidota bacterium
AAGATTAAATCTTTGCCTGATAATGCAAAACCGAATAACGCAATTAATGGATTTTCTAAACTCACAATCCAATTTATTGCAAACAGCAAAGCTATGCGTAGCAACATGGCAAGCGCCAAACCGATATTTCGCCCCAATGCTTTTTTTGCTTTTGGTAATCTATCACTTACTATTGAAATGAAAATAATATTATCAATTCCTAATACAAGCTCTAAAACAGTAAGCACCAAAAAACAAGTGATATAAGTAGATAGCATAATGATGCAAATATAGGTAGCTAAAAATTTATTTTGTTGCAAAAAATAATTTTTGGTAAACTACATTTGCCGTAATAAAATAAATTAATCATGAATGCAAATAATGCAATTTTAGTTTTTCACAGTTTACTACGTTGGGTGGTTTTGTTGTTAGCTGTAGCAGCCCTTTATCGCAGCTTTGTGGGCTGGCGTAACAAAAAAGAATTTAATAAACAAGATAATTTAATTAGTTTGTTTTTTATGATTTCGGTTGATGTGCAATTATTATTAGGATTGATGATGTATTTTGTTACCAGTGATTTTATAAAAATGTTACGCCTGAATATGGCGGAAGCCATGCATAATAGCGGTCAGCGTTTTTGGGTAGTGGAACATTTTTTCGGAATGATATTGGGCATTACATTCATTCATATAGGCAGAGCGGTTGCTAAAAAAGCTACTACTGATGAAGCCAAACACAAAAAACAATTTATATTTTTTATCATTGGGTTGATTATTATTTTAGCCACTATTCCTTGGCCTGGCACACCTGGTAATAGAGGTTTATTGCCTAATTTCTGATATTAAAAAATGTAGTGAAAATTAAAAAAACGAATCGGTAATGATTCGTTTTTTTTATGTAGATAATTCAAATTTTATAACCAAAGTGTAATAACTAACCAATAAATGTATAAGCCTAATAGATTTGAACAACATGCACCTAATCAGCGTAATAATAAAATATGTTGATTGTTGAAGCTCTTATTTTTGCATCATTTCCTTCAACTGCTTTTCAGCATCATTGGCAAATTTTCCGTTTTCCGAAATAATTTGCTCGAAAATATTTTTTGCAGTAATGGTATCATTTATTTTTAAATGCGCTAAAGCCTTTTGATATCGGGCTATTTCATACCATTGCTGATTGTTGCTTAGCATTATAAAATCAAATTGTTTAATGGCTTCAATATAATTGCTCGATAAATAATGACTCAATCCTAAATAATATTTTATTTCAAAATTTTGTGGCTCTTTAACCGCTGCGGCATTCAAAACTGAAATTGCTTTTGTATAATTTTTATTTTTCAATAAATTTATTCCATCTGCTTTTTCAGTAGCACTTGCATTTTTATCAAAGTTTGAAACACTAATATTTGTTACCGAAGTAGGCGTAGATGCAAATGTTTGAGTTGCTCCAGTTTTTACAACAACATCTTTAGCTGTTTCTGATTCGGCTTTAATTTTTTTCTCAGTCATTGGTTTTTTGCTTACCAATTTTATAGCATCATCTTCCATATCAGCCGAAGCAATTGATTCAGTATTTTTGTATTCATCAGCCAATCCTTTAGTTACATCTTCAGCTATTGCTACTGATTTTTCCATGGAATCAATTTTCATGGCTTCCTCATCTACAATTGGTGGCGTTAAATCATCGGTAGCTGTAGGTTGGCTGAGGTTATTATTTTCAGTAACTGATTCTTTAAAAATAGTTACAGTATCCTTTTTTTCCTTTTTATTCAAATTAGCTAATTGCCCAATTTGTGAACTTAGGCTTTCAATGTTTTGTGCCACATTTTGAAAACGTGTATTCAAAAATAAATCAAAATAAATTCCTGTACCTATTAATAAAAAACAAACAGAAGCTGCTACTGCTGTAACTTTCCAAGGGCTGTATAATATTTTTAAGCGGCTTGTATTTCGTTTTCGGCGTTTAAATTCTTTGTTTAGTGAGGTAAGTGCTTTTGTATATTCCTGAAAATTACTTTGTTTCAATCCTTCCACTGCATCGTTGCAAAATTCACATTCTAATAAATGATTTTCAATAGTACGTTTTTCAATGGGCGATAATAAATTCTGAACATATAATTTCATTTGCTCAGCGCTAATGCACTGTACATCATTATTTGAAGCAAAAATATTTTTAATTTGTTCAGCCATTTATTTTAATAATTCAATCAATAATAACAATACGCCTGATGATTTTACTGCCCCATTTTTTTCTAAATATATTTTCAAATTTCGCTTACCATTTTGAATATAACTTTTTACTTGATTTAATGTAAACCCAGTTGTATCAGCTATTTCCTGATAGCATTTATTATTTAAGTAAAACATTTCTACACAAATTTTTTGCCCCTCATTTAATTGCAATATAGCTTCATGTAGTTTTTTTTCTTCTGCATCTTTTGTGTGCAAATTCAGATGCTGTTGCTCGGCAGTTTCCACAAAACCATCTGATGAAGTTTTGATTAAATCAATCGGAACAAAATTATCGCCTTTTTTTCTTAACTGCATCAAGCAATGATTTTTTGAAACCATATATAACCACGATTTAAAATGTTGAACATCATGTCGTTTTAAATCGGTTAATAGTTTTTCGAAAATATCCATTACCGCATCTTTGCCAGCGGCTTCGCTTTTTAAATACTTAATGCAAGTACCCAAAACCAAATGCGTATAGCGTTGATACAACTCTACAAAGAAAGCATCATCGCCGCTTTGCTTGTATTGCAATACCAATTCGGCATCGCTTAAATGTTCAATATGTATATGGTTAAATGCCAATTATTGTATAGAAAAAAGTAAAAATATTCATTTTACTTTTCTGAAAGATATAAAAAGTTGAATAAAATTAAATTGAGCTTTTCATTAGTCCAAAAATTCTTTTTCAATTTCTTCAATTGTTGGTAAACTTGCTTTGATATTTTTGGCAAGGAAGCACAATATACTTTCATAAAATTGTCAAAAAAACTATACCGCTAATTATAGAAAAAATTCCACCTATTAAAAACCTGACGTATAATGTCAAAGTTCCATCTTCTTCTACGAGATCTACGAGATTATTAGGGGACTCTTTAAATTTAAAAATATAGAATAATGCACTTATTCCAATTAGAATAAAAAGAATGCTTAGAATTTTCATGATTAATATTATAGGTTAGTTTATTGTTCTTGTTCGTTTGTCTCATTCATCTACTCACAAGCTGCATCCGTCATGGAATTAGTGCAACGGTGCGTTGCACAATTTCAAAATCGTTCCAAGCTTCGCAAAATTTACGCATGTATTTTAAGTTTCGAGGCGAAAACCCAGACATTTCGGGGAAAGCTTCTTTTAAATCATACGACATAAGGTCAATTACTTTTGCTCCCCAACCTTCAATAGATTGTTTCTTTAAAATAGCATTTCCAATTTCCCAATACAAACAAATCATGCTTGCATTTGATGCAATTATAATTTCTGAACGACTATTAGCAATACGATGCTTTATAGTGTTAATAAAACTTTGGTAGCCTTTTGGTAGATGTTGTTTTGTTTCAGGTATTGGAAGCACAACTTCGTTTTTAGTTCTCCCTTTTTGTTTTCTATTCTCTTGATTCATCATTCAAAAAAGTATGCTATTTCAAAATAAATGTTCAATATGTATGTGGTTAAATGCCAATTATAATTTCATTTCAGGTATTTCGCCTTCCACAATTAATTTGCCTAATGTTTTTGATTTTATTTCTTCAACACTTACGCCTGGTGCACGTTCTATCAATTTAAAACCATTTGGTGTTATATCCATCACACATAAATCTGATACAATTCTTTTCACACATTTTACACCTGTTAATGGCAATGTACATGCTGGTAAAACTTTGCTTTCGCCTTTTGGATTGGTGTGCATCATAGCCACAATAATATTTTTGGCTGATGCTACTAAATCCATTGCGCCGCCCATTCCTTTTACCATTTTGCCTGGTATTTTCCAATTGGCAATATCGCCATGTTCGCTTACTTCCATAGCGCCAAGCACTGTTAAATCAACCTTTCCAGCCCGTATCATTCCAAAGCTTTCAGCCGAATCGAAAAATGCTCCGCCGGGTACAACTGTTACAGTTTCTTTTCCTGCATTTATCAAATCTGCATCCACAGCATCTTCGGTAGGGTAGGGCCCCATTCCTAAAATGCCATTTTCGCTTTGAAACATTACACTTATTCCTTCAGGGATATAATTACTTACTAATGTTGGAATACCAATGCCTAAGTTAACATAATAGCCATCTTGCAATTCTTGAGCTATTCGTTTTGCGATTTGAAATTTATCTAATGCCATATTATTTATTGAATAATTATTTTTTTGTTGAAATTATTTTTGCCATCATTCATATTTAAAAAGTAAGTGCCTGCTGTAAAGCCTTTTACATCAATAGTTTCAGTATTTTTTCCGATTGATGAATGAATTGATTTTACAAAAATTTGTTTACCCGAAATATCAAACAATTGCATTTTTATTTCAGATGAAGTTAAACTATTCCAATTTAATTTCACAAAATTAGAAGCAGGATTTGGAAACACATTTATTTCAGAAGCAACATTTTCAATTTTTCCTACACCAACATTCCAACCATAATGAATGGTGAATACACCGCTACCATGCGTAGCTACAGCCACCATATTATCGGCTTCACGAATATTGATATAAGGCACAATTGTATTTCCAATTTCATGTACGCCTTCCATAGTCCATTGTGTTCCAGGTTCTGAAGTTGTATGTTCCACCAATGAATCGGCACTAAATAATCCTATGCTTGTTCCTGCAAAATATTTCATGCCACCATTGAATGGCAACATCGAAATCCAACGAACTGAAGGACCACTTCCTGAACCACTTACACTTGTTTCTAAATTTCCTGAGCACCTTATCCAATTATCGCCTGCATCAGTTGAATAAAAAATACTGTAGGTATTATAGTTTGAAAATACTACAGCTACTTTATTGGCATCGGTAGGGTCAATGGCAATACAGTTTACAAAGCCAGGAGGAAATGAACCTGTAATGTCGGTCATATTGGGCAAGCCCGTATTCGCATTATCTATTCGGTACACTTTTTTTGTTTTAGTGCCTACATACAAAGTGTGTCCTGTTTTTGAACAAGCAATGGCAGTAAATTCATTGGTGCCGGTAAGTGTATCCGGAAATTGAATCCAATTGGTTGCAATAGAATCACGATTTCCTGCAAACGGAATTCCATTCAAATCATCATTTCTAAATAATTTTCTACCAGCAGGCATATACATTATTTTATCATCTGCCTTATCTACTACAAATTGATTGATGAATTGATAATCATCTCGTTTTGCAAATTTTGGGTCGATACGTGCAAACTGCGTAATAGCACCAGTGTTATCTAAAGTGGCTTTAATTGTTTTGCCCTGTTGAATAGAAAGATAATAAGTGTTGCCATCGTTACTAATATCTAAATGGCTTCCATCACCATTAAAAGGCATTTTCCATGTTGCTTTTGGGTTGGATGAATTGTTCCAATACACACCATTATCTTGCAAGCCTCCTAAAATAATATCTTTTTGATAATCGGGATGCAATAAAACAGAATAAAATTGTGTAGTTAAATAACCATTGTTTAATTGTTTCCAAGCTACTGTTGATGCCATGCAATTATTGGTTTGATAAACACCGCCATCGCATGCACTATAAGCTATTGAAGGGTTTGAAGGCAAAAACCAAAAATCATGTTGGTCAGGATGATGATTTAAATAAACCTTAAATGTAGCCAATTGTGTTCCGATGGCATAACCACCAATTTGCTTGGTTTGGGTATTGGTTGCAAAGCCATTTGTTGAACGATAAATATTTGTACCACAAATAAAAACTGTGTTAGGCAGTGTAGGATGAACTTTTACCAAAAGATTATAGCCACCTTGTGCATGAAAGCCATCAAAGTTTAATAAACCAGCCGGCAAGTTTTGTGATAAGTTTATCCAAGTACCGCCTGAGCCACTACCATTGCCACTTACATAAGTATATTTCCATAAACCTGTATATTCTGCATCGCCCCAAACATTAGTAGTTTTTAATCCTAATGTATCAGCCTCAGCAGCTAAAAAATAAACTTCATTTTGGTTTGATGGATTGATTCCGATTTTAGTTAAACCATAAGTTGTATGAAAATTGGATGGTGTAATATTAGTCCAAGTAGTTCCATTTGTGCTCCTATAAATTCCTTTTATTGACGAACCATCAGAACTTGATGTGGCGTAATAAACACCATTGGTATCAACAGCAATATCTGATTCATAGCCACAATTTTGCCCTGAACCTAAAACTTGTGTGAATGATGTACCGCCATTGGTACTGCGAAAAACACCATAATAAAGTGAGCAGTACATTAACTCATCTTGTGTTTTATTAGCAGGGTTGGTAATTAAATTATAAGTTAGTTGAAATGATTGATAAGCGCCTTGAGGATTGCCTGTGGATGTTGATGTTAGCGAATCCCAAGTTAATCCACCATCATTTGATTTGAAAATTCCATCACCTAAATAAAAAGCACTTCCACCGCTTGCTGATGTGCCTAAACATTCACCTGTTGAATAATACCATGTATTACGATGCCCAATTCTGGTGTCTTGTGCAATAGCTACTACATCAGGGTTGTGAAGTTTATCTGTAACTCTATTCCAATTATTGCCTCTATCGGCACTACGCCATAAACCGCCTGAAACACCTCCAGCGAAAAATACTGAATCATTAGTAACATCAATAGCAAAAGCTCTTGTTCTTCCGCCTACATTCCAAGGACCACGGCTTTGCCATTGTTCTAATTGTTTGCTTCCTTTTGATTTAAAAAATGCTTGTTGAATAAATGATTGAGCAAACTGACGTTCAGCATAAGTTATTCCATCAGGTATTTTACCCGTTGCAGGGTCAGCCAACATGGCTTCTTCCCATTCTTTCACTTCTTCACGTTCGCCAGTTTCATTGGCTTCAAAAGGTAATTGCAAAATACTTTTTTGCTGAGCATGATGATAACCATAAAATGCTGAAGCAACCATTAAAGCTAGTATTATAAGATGTAATTTATTTTTCATGATGAGAATTTCAATTTTCAAAAGTAATGAAATAATTGAAAGAAGGAATGTAGAATTAGATGTTAAACAGTCAATAGTCATTAGTCTATACACAATTCACATTACACAATTCTCAATACTGCAAACTAACAACTGAATACTTGCCTTTTAATCCTGTGTCTCGTCCTGAAAAAAGTTTACACTTTTTGTTTAATAATCCTGTTGCAAGTTTACACTTTTTAATTCATCCTAAATAGAGTTTACATTTTTTTTTGAGTGGGTGGAAAAAAGTTATTCTGAAAATTTTATTGACCTTTAGGTACTGAAAACCTGTCAGGATTTAGTTTTTGAAAAACTATCAGGATTTTGTAGAATGGAGTATGGATATTTTTTTTGTAGAGACGGACAATTGTCCGTCTCTACTTTTTAACAACAATCCCCCTAACCCTCCCGATTGCCTCGGGATTTGCAACCTTACAAAGGGGGAATAATACAGGGAAAAATTAAAATGTATTTGAAATGAAAGTTCAAAATAATTGCATTCTTTGCTACTTTGTTTCTTGGCGTGATAAAAATAATTTATAGATGAAAAAACTTGGAATTTTTATTGGGTTGTTTTTGATTTTCAATATTTCGTTTTCACAAACAATTTTTAATTTACCAAAACCCAACAGAGTTGATATTGTGCAACAAAATGGCTTGTCATCAATGATTAGTAGTTTATTTACTATTACATCAGTTCCGAAAAATTGCGAAGCAAAATGGTTAATAAAGGGTGGTTATCCATCAGAAGCCACAGGTGATAGCATAGCACCCATTTTTCATACCTGGCCTTGGGTAATGTCAGTTTATTATCAGCGGATTGATTCACCTGAATACAGAAGCGATACCACTCGAATTTCGTTAATCAAAAAAAACAGTAACCTTAATTTATTCATTGAAGGTGCTGATAGTATTGAAGCAGGGAAACTTTATACATTTTCAGCACAACAAAAAATGGATGCCTACCAATGGTTTATTCAACCATCGGTTGGTGTAATTATCAGCGGACAAAACACTTCGACAATTCGTGTTTTTTTTCATGCATCTCAAAATGAAAAAAATAATTTAATTCAATTAACAGCTTATAAAGAAGGTGTTAAATATGTTGTTTCAAAAAAAATAATTCAGCCAGAAATACCTGAATTAAAGATCATTAAAAAAGGAGGAGTAAGTGTTGGAGATATTATTCAGCTTGAGCTTGAATCTGCTAACTTAAATTATTTTAGTGGCAAAGTGGTATATCATTGGGGCGATGGAATGATGGAGAGCTGCGAAAAACTAACGAAAACAAAACGTCATGTTTATACCACATCGGGCAAGAAGAAAGTTAGCGTATATGTATTCAATCAAAACACAAATCATCAATTAGTAATACTGAATGATAGTTTTGATATTTATTCCAATAATGATTTTGTTGATGTCAACTCAATTGCTGATTTTAAGGTGGATTATTATTGTGTGCCAAGCCAACGATTATCGCATGTTTTGTTGTTTCCTCAATATTCAAAAATCGAAAATTGTAAAAAAGTAAAATGGGAAATCAGTTCTGCCAATATCATGATTGATACGGCTTTGTATCCCGATTTATACTTATCAAGTGGCAACTATAAAATCACACTAACAGTTGAAACCAAAGATGGAAAAAGATACAGCAGCAGTCAAGAAATTGAAACCAAATTAGCACCGCAAGTTTCAGTAAGCCGATTAGATAGCAATAAAATTGCTTGCGAATTAACGCCTTATCATTATAAAGCCAAAGCAAATAGTAGCAATGAAAATACCATCAATTATGATTGGTCAATGATGAATTCATCGCAACAAAATTCATTACGAAAAAATTATAGCGATGAAATTTATGCAACAGATTTTGGAGGTTCAATACTTCAATCAGGGGTTATTTCAGTAACATTAACAGACCAATATGGATGTAGCACAAAATCAGGCGTTCAGCAATTATTTTACCCCAACGAATTAGAAAATGATAATATCATTACGCATCGTATATCAACGCCACCTATTTATTTTGGCGATACTTGTAAATTCAAAATAGCTACCATAAAACCTATGAAAAATTTGGCTTACACTATTTTAGGTAATGAAAATATTTCTGTTTCCAACTCATTAATTCCGATTACAAAATCAGGTGCTTTTATTATCAAAGTAAAAGATGAACATGGTTGTATTGGTTATTCAAATACTATCAGTTCTTATTTTGAAGAGAGAAAATAGCGGACAACTAATGATGTGTAGGCTATTTTTTTTCATTTACTGAAAACCAAATTCAATTTTGCTACCTACAATACACTTCATTTTAAGAATTGTTACCCACATTTTACTCTGCATATTTTTATACTAATTATCAATACTTAATATTAATTTTACAACATGAGTAAAACAAATATCAAAACACAAAACTTTGAATTAAAGGGCTTACCAAAACGTACAGTAAAACCTCGAAACAGTGGCTTTACAATGGTAATGGATAAAGGAATGAGCACACCCGAAGTGGAAAATTTTTTAAACATTGCTGCTTGCTATACTGATGTTGTGAAATTAGGATTTGGTACGGCTTACGTAACCATGAATTTGGAAGAAAAATTGGCAGCCTATCGCAAACATCACATTCCGTATTACTTTGGAGGCACTTTGTTTGAAGCTTTTATTGCTCGTAATCAATTTAATGATTATTTAAAAGTATTAGAAAAGTATGAAATGGAGTTTGTTGAAGTAAGTGATGGATCATTAGAAATTCCGCATTCAAAAAAAATGAAATACATTGAAACCCTAGCCAAGAAGGGTTTGAAAGTATTAAGTGAAGTTGGAAGCAAGGATGCTGAAAAAATAATTCCACCCTACCAATGGATTGAATTGATGGAGACCGAATTAAATGCAGGAGCTTACAAAGTTATTGCTGAAGCCCGTGAAGCAGGTAATGTAGGTATTTATAGAGGTAGTGGTGAAGTAAGGGAAGGTTTAGTGCAAGAAATTTTAACTAAAATAAAAAAGGAAAAAGTAATTTGGGAGGCACCTCAAAAGGCACAGCAAACTTGGTTTATAAAGCTAATTGGCGCCAATGTTAATTTAGGAAATATTGCACCCAATGATGTAATACCAGTTGAAACTTTAAGGCTGGGTTTAAGAAGTGATACCTTTCATCACTTTTTAGATTTAGAGAAGTAGTGCAACTTTTACTTTGATTTTATTATCTTAAGTTTATAAAAATTAATTAACCCATGAATTTTTTTTCAAAATTATTTTTTTCAATCATTATTACTGTTTTTTTATTGTCACAAAATGTAAATGCTGGCGGAAACCCTTATACAGCTTGCTTTACTGACACTACACAAAAAACAGTTAGTTTTCCAATAGTTAGATGTCAGCCATTTAACATCAATTTGAACAATTGTTCAACAGGTATTTTTGATTCAGTGGTGTGGCGTATAAATTATTCGTCCAATTATACTTGTGATAGTTTTCAATCGTTCACTGAAATTACTTTAGGCGGAATTCATGCTGCTGATGCTATCAATTATCCAATTTCACAAATAGGCTCGTACTCAGCCACCCTTTATATTTATAATACTAGCACTAGCACAATAACACCCATTGATTCTTTTAGCAATTGCATAGCATCATTATTTACCACTACTATTTATACAAATTTAAATGTGAATAGATGCAATGGCTCAATGTATCAATTTAATCAACTTGCTGTAACTACTACAGGTGTATATGGTGATACCCTAAAAAGTATGGAAGGTTGTGATTCAATTATTAGTTTGCATATTCAGTTTTTTGCACCACGTCCTAAACAAAGTACTTCAGTAAATTTATGTGCTGGAACAAAATATTTGTGGCAAGGCGTAAGTTATGATTCCACCGGAATTTATACTGATACATTAATTTCGTACACAGGTTGTGATTCAATAATTGAATTAAAATTAAGTTATAGTGCAGTTGTTCCTGCTACTTACTATACCAATACATTATGCTATGGCCAGTACTTTGTATTTCAAGGCGATACCTTACGAACCGCAGGAACTTACTTTGATACTTTAGCCTCAAATACAGGCTGCGACTCTATCATTGCATTAAATTTAAGTGTATTAAATCCAATAGCACCTGGTGTTAAATACGATTCAATTTGCTTCGGAACTAATTATGATTTTAATGGCACTATATTAAGCAATGCAGGCATTTATGTGGATACTGTGCCAGCAGCAATTACATCCTGCGATTCAGTAATTACGCTTCATTTATATATTCGTCCGCAAATTAGTACTGTAGATGTGTATGATACAACGTGTAAAGATGTACCCTATATTTTTGGCGGTTCATCATTTAATTTTCCGGGTGATTATGGATTTTTACTAAAAAATCAATTTGGTTGCGATTCAAATTTGGTATTGCATTTAGCCGTTACTGATTTGAATCCGGTAATTGCCCAAATGCACGATACCCTTTATGCAACAGGTATTGGAGCAATTCAATGGATTGATTGTACAACAAATACTGCCATCACAGGTGCCAATGGAAACTATTTTATACCAACCATTACAGGTACTTATGCCGCTACATTTGTAAGTGGAAATTGTATTGCATCAACCGATTGTGTGTTTGATAGTTTATCAGTTGGCGTAAATGAATTAAAAGCAAACCATTCAATTAAACTGTACCCAAATCCAGCGTCACA
>JBEANU010000104.1:0-11610 GCA_041165265.1 Bacteroidota bacterium
CTACGGCTCGTTTCACTTCGCCTTGATTTTCAAATCGGGACTTCAAACAATTTTGCTTTTTTATGCTCTACTGATAAATTTTCTTAACGCTAATTTTTACAATGCCATATTAAATTAATGACAATTACTTTTTGAGGCTTGGCTAATTAATTACACATTAAATCTAAAGTGCATAATATCTCCATCTTCTACAATATATTCTTTGCCTTGCACACCTAATTTGCCAGCATCACGGCAAGCTGCTTCTGATTTTAATGTTATATAATCATTATATTTTATTACTTCAGCTCTAATAAATCCTTTTTCAAAATCAGTATGAATTACGCCAGCAGCTTGAGGTGCAGTAAAACCTTTTTTGATTGTCCAGGCTCTTACTTCTTTAACACCTGCAGTAAAATAAGTAGCTAAATTCAATAAACTATAAGCTGATTTTATTAATCGATTTGCCCCAGGTTCTGATAATCCTAAATCATTTAAAAAAGCTTGTTTATCTTCATAACTTTCTAATTCAGCAATATCGGCTTCAATAGCGGCGCTAATAAAAATAATTTCAGCATTTTCATCCTTCACACTTTCTGATAATGATTTTGTATGTGCATTTCCTTTTAAAATATTTTCTTCTTCAACATTGCAAACATACATTACTGGTTTGATGGTAAGCAATTGCAAATCATCAATGTGCTTTTTTTCTTCATCGCCCAAAGCACAACTTCTTGCTGATTTGCCAGATTCAATATGTTTTTTAAAACGCACTAAAATTTCCAAACAATCAATCATTTCTTTAATACCAGCTTTGGCTTGTTTTTCAATTTTCTGAATTTTTTTATCAATACTTTCTAAATCTTTTAGTTGCAATTCAAAATCAATAATTTCTTTATCTCTAACGGGGTTTACTGAACCATCCACATGAATCACATTATCATTATCAAAGCAACGTACTACATGTAAAATGGCATCAACACTGCGTATGTTGCCTAAAAACTGATTTCCTAATCCTTCACCTTGTGCTGCACCTTTTACCAAACCAGCTATATCAACAATTTCAACTGTTGTAGGTTGAATTTTTTCAGGAATAACCAACTCCGCCAATTTAGTTAAGCGTTCATCAGGCACTGTTATTACACCAATATTAGGTTCGATGGTGCAAAACGGAAAGTTAGCCGCTTGTGCTTTTGTATTACTTAACGCATTAAAAAGCGTTGATTTTCCTACGTTTGGAAGTCCTACGATACCACACTGTAAAGCCATAATTATTTTAGATTTATTAATTGCCGATTTACGATTGAACTATTTTGCGAAATAAAAGTCAATAGACATTTTTGGTAGTAGTAATTAGGAGCTACAAAATTATATGTACTTACTAATGACTATTCACTATACACTAATGACTGTTTTTTTCGGGATGCAAAGTAACGCAATTCAAATCAATAAGCAGTAATACCCAATTGAAAAATTCTTTTGTGGTATAACTTACACATCATTTTAGCAGCAAGTGAATATGGTCATAAAAAAAGGCTAATCAATTGATTAGCCTTTTAAGTGATGAATAAAATAATATTTTAGTGTTTTGGTGCTTGCTGTATAGCAGGGTTCAATGCTCCAGGAGCAACTACAGGCGTCACAATTCCTAATTCCTTCTTCACCAATTCCATCATATTATCACTATCCTGAGCGTATAAAAATGAACCAACACTAGTATCAAAAACATATGCATAACCATTTTTTTTGGCTACATCTTTAATTGCATTTTCGGCCTTTTTTAAAATTGGGCTGTATAATTCTTCTTTTTTAGCAGCAATTTTTTCTTGTGCATCTTGTTGAAATTGTTGAAAATTTTGATACTTCTGTTGCATTTCTTTTTGTTTCACTTCCTTAGCAATATCAGTCATTAATTTTTCTTTTGCTTGATAATCGGCTTGCAATTTTTGAAGTTCATCTTGCATATTTTTAAATTGATCATCCATTGATTTGGAATAAACTTCCAACTTGCTTTCAGCATCCTTTAAACCTGGCATTAATTGAATTAACTCGGCTGAATTAATATGCCCAAATTTTGGCATTTGTGCAAATGTGTTAGTACAAAATAAAGTAGTAATTGTAAATGCGACTAAAAAAAATCTTTTCATTTTTTGTGTTTGTATTATTTGATTTAAAATTTTTGATTGATGGCAAATGTAAGCAAAAAAGATAATGTTGATTACAGATGTTTACTAAGAACTCATCAATGATGCCAATTATTGTATTTTATTGGAACCAATTTCATAATGAAATTGAAATTTTATTTTGAATAAATTTGAAAAAGCTCAGTTGCCATTTTTTTATCATTAAATTGTAACACATGTGCATACCCATTTTCAATCATTTTATTTTTCAAATTTGTATCTGTTAATACATTTTCAATGGCATTTGCAATTTCATCTGGTTTAAAAGGATTGATATATATTGAATGTTCACCGCCAGCCTCACTAAAGCATGAACCAACTGAACTAATTATTGGAATTTTTGAATATAAAGCTTCAATTATCGGAATACCAAATCCTTCAAAAAAGGATGGATAAATGAAACAAGTAGCTTGTTGATAGATAGCTGCAAAATCACTAAAATCAGCATTGGGTAAAAAATAAATTGATTTAATTTTTTTAGATTGAATATAGTTTTTTACCAAGTTTAAATATTTATTGCCATTGCCTAAAACTACTAATGGTATTGAAATAGTAGTAGGCAACAGTTCAATAGCTTTTATTAAATTCAACAAGTTTTTTCTTTCAGAAATGGTGCCCACATACAGTAAAAATTGTGCTGGTAAATTATATTTTTTATTTACTGCATCAAGCTCGGTTGATTTTTTGAATTGCTTAAAACTATGAGCACAATTTTGATAAACAACTTCAATTTTGCTATCATCAATTTTAAAATAATTTACAATATCAATTTTTGTTTGTTGGCTGATTGCTACTATTATATCAGCATTTTTACAAGCGGTTTCAAATTTTAATTCATATATTTTTCTATCTAAATAAGGATACCAAGTAGGGTATCGCAAAAAAATTAAATCATGAATGGTTACAATTTTTTTTCCTTTAAATTTTGAAATTGAAAAAGGTAATTCATTACTTAAACCGTGATAAACGCTTAATTTTTTAGCATCAAATTGATTTACCATAAAATTTGAGCGCCATAATGATGAAGCCAATTTGTGCCATGATGTAGGATGTTCAAAATGAATATTTGAACTGCCATTTTCAAATAATTGATGCTTGGGAGCAGGCGAATATAAATAGTATTGATGCGATGGAAAATTTGTGCTTAATGCATGAATTACCGAACGGCTATAATTTCCTAAGCCAGTTTTATTCATCATTGCACGTTTTGCATCAAAGCCAATATTCATGTTTGTAATATATGATGCAAAAGTAAAAATATTGAGGCCTTTTTACAGAAATTAAATTTTGGATTTGGGTTTTGATTTTAGTTTGATTGAAAAATCTTTGCCTAAACTTATTCCAAAATTTGAGGTATGATTAATGCCAATCAAATCAATTACATCTTTACTGGTATAACGATTATATTCATAAAATCCTTTAATGTAGTAATTGTGATGTAGCGGAATATTTAATTCATTATACGTTGAAATATAATTTACTCCATTAGCAGCATCTGAATAATAAGCATGGTTAAAATATTTATTGCCATACCCATCAATCAAATTAATTTCAAATTCTAATTTTTTAAAAAGAGTAAAGGTTGTTTGAATGCCAGTGTTTGAATACAGTGATTTTTTGTAGGAATAAATATCGGCTACATTTTCACTGATGATATTAAAATGTTCAGATAAGGGATAAGTTAATTTAGCACTTAACTCAGATGTTGAGGGGGAATTGATTTGAAAAAAGTAAACATAAGTGTACCAATTAATTTCATATTTTAATTTTTTGTATTCATCAGTATAAGTAAGCTGAAAATCTTGTTCATCATATACTACGGGGTGTGTATAAAACTCCATGGGTAAATTTTTTGGAAAGTAATTGCAATTTACCCCAAAGTTTACTGCCCATTTTTTGTATTCAGCATATATGTAAGATTGCGATACATCATCACTTCCAAATTGGGCACCTCTCCAAATATAATGGCGCAAATAATTTGCTTCTATTTCAATATCTATTTGTTTTTTATCGCTTGTTGTATCTTTTGTTTCAGCAAATAAATTTGTATGAAATAAATTGATGAATAGCATCAGAATTAGTATTTTTTTCATCATTAATTATTTTGTATTGCGGTACTGAAACAATAGTTCATACAATGCTTCAGGTGCAAAAGGTTTACTTACATATTGATTAAAGCCATTATTTAAAAGCATTTGTTTGGTGCCACTTGTAACATCGGCGGTAAGTGCAAATACAGGTGTATTACGGGTAACTTCATCTACTGATTTTCTAATTTCGGTAGTAGCTTCTAAACCATTCATTACTGGCATATGATAATCCATTAGTACAATATCAAAATGTTCATCTTTTAATAAATCCAAAGCCAATTTTCCGTTTTCTACTACTTTTACATCGGCACCCCATTTTTTCAAAAAATTGTTTAAAACAAATACATTAATATTATTATCCTCAGCTAATAATATTTTCATTTTGCCTAAGTTTTGATTGCTCACTTTTGCTTCAGGTTTTGCCTCAAATTTTTCTTCTTCATGTTTTTCAAAAGTTAGCGTAAAGCTGAATGAACTACCTACTTTTTGGGCACTTTGCACTTTAATATTTCCACCTTGTTTTTCAATTAATTTTTTGCAAATACTTAAACCTAAACCTGAGCCACCAAATTTTCTATTAATAGATGTATTGGCTTGCGAAAAACTTTCAAAAGCTTTGCCCAGCTCATCTTCGCTCATTCCAATGCCTGAATCTTTTACCAAAAAATCGTACGTTGCTTGCTTATCATTTGCTTTTACCATTTTGTATGAAAACTCAATTGAACCATGTTTTGTAAATTTAATTGCATTGCTTATTAAATTATTCAACACTTGCCCTAATCTAAATTCATCGCCTACAATCATATCACTATGCGGTGTTGAATCAGGCAGAAAAATAAAATTTAATCCTTTTTCATCCGCCTTGGGTTTGAATAATTGAAATACTTTTTCGCAGCCTTCATATAAATTAAATGGCTTTAATTCTAATTTAAAATTATCACTATCTAATTTTGAAAAATCTAAAATATCTGATACAACTGATAATAAATGATTGCTTGAATGATGCAATACTTTTATATAATCCATTTGTTGATTATTCAAATCTTCATGCATCAATAAATTTGTGATACCTATAATGCCATTAATTGGTGTTCGTACTTCGTGGCTCATGTTTGATAAAAATTCACTTTTAATAGCCAAGGCTTTTTGCAATGAAATTTCAGATGCTTTGCGTTGTTCAATCTCATCTTCCAATTTTTCACTGGCTTCAAAATACGATGTAATCAATACAGCTACTTCACCAAATTCATTTTTTTTGCCTGTAAGGTGTTCAATTTCCTGGCTTCTATTATTTTTTAATGCTGCGGATATGTATGCTAAAGGATTAACTACATTTTTAATAAAAATTACAAAAAATGCAAATGAGCAAGCTACAATTATAGATATAAAAAAGATAAATGCCATTAACACAAATCTGCTGTATGCCTTTATTTCAGGTTGAAATACTTCAGCTTTAATATACAATGTTTGATGGTTATAATAAGGCAATGTTTTGTAGTAGGTAATGGTAGCCGATGATAAATCAGTAATTGCATCATGATTATCAGTTGCTGGCGAAATGGAGTACGTTACTTGTGCATTAGATTTTTTAAGATTGGCAAAATAAATACTATTTAATCTTCTGCCGCATATTAAAAAGCCCACAGGTTTCGATTCTCTGTTCACATCAGCCGATAATTGCGTTGGTGCTGAAAAAATTTCAACAAAATCACTACTCATAGGCACTATACAATGCTTAAACCATTTTGATTTTATACTATCTTTAAAATCATTTGGAATTTGGTTTAATAACTGCGTATTAAAATTATTGCTTACTGATGCTTTATAAAGTTCATTACCATCTTTATCCAATACCCAAATAAACTCAGCACCGTATTGTGTGTGTTGCAATGAATTGGTCATGTTTTCGGTAATCCATGTGGTGTCTTTTTTTTGAGTAGCGTTATAAAAATCATCCCAAAATGAATTTTCATAAACGTATGATTGAACCCGGCTGCCGTTCGATTCAAACAAGTAGTTGGTTTCTTTTTTTGATTGAGAAAGATGCTCCACAAATAAGGTATTTATTTTTGAGTTTATTAAATAATTTAAAGCAATCGCTGATCCTATAACCATTGTAATTACAATAGTTAAAATGAGGGTAACTTTTTTACGAGTGGTCATGATAAATAAGTTTTTGCTCAAAAAAATTGAGCTTAATTATAATACTAAATTAATGTTGTGGAAATACACATAACAAATGTATTTGCTTGCTTCTTGAAAAGTAGTAGTAATTACCACTTAAAGCAATACGTATTTACACGTATTTTATAAAATGAAGATGGAAAGGGCAGATGAATGTTACTGTAAAATCATTATTTAAAATGCTGATGAATCAACTCGGCTAATTTTTTAGTTTGATTTTTACGGGTATAACTTTGTATTGCATCAAAATTGATTTCAGATTCAATAGGAATGTGATTCAATTTTTTTTGAATTATTTTTTCTAATTCAATAGTTGTTTGAGCTATTGTATGCCCTAAAATTATTTGATTAGTATGGGTTAATATTTCTTCCATTGAACTGTTATCACTAGGCGATAAAACAACAGGTTTTTGTAATGCCACATACTCAAATATTTTACTGGTGGGGTATCCTTTAAAATCATGACCAATCATTAAAAAACAATCAGCTATTGAAAGTTTTTGCAATAATTCTTGTTTAGGTATTCTATCCGTACAAATAAAATTAGATTCGTATCCTTTGCTTAATTTTTTAATCTGGTCAGCTGCCCAAGGTGTAAAATTAATGCCAATGTATTCACACACAATTTCAATTTGATTTTTGTATTTATCTATTAAAGGTTTTAAACCATTAATAAAAATATCAGTTTTGGCAACTCCTGGCAAACTTCCATTGTGTACAATTAAAAGTTTTGATTTATTTGATTTTTGTGGCACAATGTTTTTGTAATCTTGTTCATCAAAGCCATTTAAAATTTCAAACCCTTTTGTACCTGTAAATTTTTCAATTCCGGTTTTTAATTCTTCTGAAACGGTGATGAAAAAAGTAGCACTGCCCACCCATTTTTTTTCAATAAATTCAAATTTTTTGTATAGTTTAAGTGAACTATGATCCTTAATAACTTCAGGTGCTAATGTATTCCAAGGGTCACGGTAATCAGCAATCCATGGCGTTTTAATTTTTTTATTTATCAAATAACAAAATCGGAATAAATCATATGGTTTACCTGAAGTGATGATACATGTTACATCTTTATTTTTTTGTAAAAATTGTAAAGTGTAGGTAAATAAATTTTTATGCGGAATTAAAAAATTAGTAAAAATGGATGATATTATTTCGGCTATTGTTAAAAATTTGCTTAAATATTTTAAAGGCGTATTACTATATTTTTGATAGATAATATCCCTTAATGATGCTTTGTACGGCAAATAATGAACTTCATATCTTTCATACTTTTCAATCTTGATTTCTGTTCCTGATGGTTTTAGTACATCTTCTAATTTACTGATTGAATTATCCCAATTTCGTGTAATTACAATTGGATAAATATCATTATCGTAAAAATAATCTACCCAACTTTTTATTCGA
Source organism: Bacteroidota bacterium (assembly GCA_041165265.1). Taxonomy (GTDB): domain Bacteria; phylum Bacteroidota; class Bacteroidia; order Chitinophagales; family CAIODY01; genus CAIODY01. Next base: position 7,844 of record JBEANU010000104.1, read on the forward strand.
TAAGAAGCCGTTAAGGTACAAGGCGGAAAGAAATAAGAAAGTACAACTACTTTTTTCATTATTAAATTAAAAACGATTAAAAGTTAAGCGCATTCCATTTTGGCATTCATCAAAAACGCCATTTTGAAATGCTAAATGTCCGTTTACAAAAGTGTGTGATATTTCGCCTTTTAAAGTTTGACCAATAAATGGACTCCAACCGCATTTGTATAATACATTTTGTTTAGTGATTTGAAAATCTTTATCAATATCTACTATTACTAAGTCAGCAAAATATCCTTCTTTAATAAACCCTCTGTTTGAAATATTAAATGCAACTGCAGGTGCATGACACATTTTTTCAACAATTTTTTCCAATGATATTTTTTGTTGATGATAAAATCCTAACATAATATTTAAAGTGTGCTGAACCAAAGGAATACCAGATGGGGCCTTTAAATAGTCATTTTGTTTTTCTTCCCAAGTATGTGGCGCATGATCGGTAGCAATTAAATCTAACTGATTTTTTAGTAATGCATCAAACAAAGCAGCCTTATGATGTGGTGCTTTTATGGCAGGGTTACATTTTATTAAATTGCCATACACTTCATAATCGTTGGCATCAAAGTATAAATGATGTACACAAATTTCAGAAGTGATTCTTTTGGTGGCTAATGCAGTAAGTACTTCTTCCGTTGTTGCATTTTGATTTACCCCAGTTTGAGGTGCAAATAATGCAATTTCGTCAGCGGTTGAAATATGAAACACATTTAATCTTGTATTATGTTTTTTAGCAAGCGCCACTGCATAACAAGATGAGTCAAAGCAGGCATTTGCATCCCGAATGATGGGGTGTGCCGAGGCAGGAATATTATCCCCATATTTTTTACGAGCTATTTCTAAATTTTGCTTAATTATTTCCTCTGATTCACAATGAGTTGAAATTAAGCAAGGCGCATTTGCAAAAATATTCTCTAAAGTTGATTCATCATCCACCAACATATCGCCTGTACTGCTACCCATAAAAATTTTAATACCACATACATTGTTCGGGTCAGTTTTTAAAACTTCATCTAAATTAGTATTTGATGCGCCCATATAAAATGAAAAATTAGCCAATGATTTATTCTGACCAATTAAATATTTTTCTTCTAGCAACGCTTGTGTAAGTGTTTGAGGATGCGTATTAGGCATTTCCATAAAACTAGTTACACCACCAGCTATGGCGGCTTTTGATTCAGAATAAATAGATGCTTTATGGGTTAAACCGGGCTCTCTAAAATGAACTTGGTCATCAATAATTCCTGGAATTACATATTTGCCTTCAGCGTTTGTTTCATCTATATTTCCTGAGTTATGAATGATGGGCTCAATACGTTCAATCAATCCATCTTTTATTAAAATATCACCTGATGATATTTTACCGTCACTAACAATTTTTGCATTTTTTATTAAATGAGATGACATGAATAAATATTTTTTCAAAGATAAAATTTCTAAATCATTTAAGATGTTATTTTACTTACTTTGCATCTATATACATAATAATGAACTCTATTCCCAAAGAAACCCCTTTAATGAAGCAATACAACACCATCAAGGAAAAATATCCTGATGCCATTTTGTTGTTTCGGGTAGGCGATTTTTATGAAACTTTTGATGGCGATGCAGTCATCGCTTCCAAAATTTTGGGCATCACATTAACCAAAAGAAACAGTGGTGCTGCTAGTTCAAGCAATTTGGCTGGCTTTCCGTATCATTCCTTAGATACGTATTTGCCTAAGTTGGTAAAGGCTGGTTATCGAGTGGCCATTTGCGACCAACTCGAAGACCCAAAGATGACCAAAACCATTGTGAAACGTGGGGTTACGGAGTTAGTAACGCCAGGCGTTACAGTGAATGACAAAATATTAAATCATCAAACCAATAATTTTTTATGCAGTATTGCTTATGGAAATGAGGAGTTCGGCATTTCATTTATTGATATTTCCACAGGCGAATTTTTAGTATCGCAAGGCAACAAAGCGCACATTGAAAAGCTGATTCAGAGCTTTCAACCTGCCGAAATTATTTTTTCTAAAAAATATCAGGCTGAATTTTCATCGTGGTTTGATAATCGTTATTACACTTTTATGGTGGATGATTGGGTGTATCAATATGATGCGGCTCGTGAATTATTATTGCGTCATTTTGAAACAGCATCATTGAAAGGATTTGGCATTGAAGAGCTGCAATTGGCTGTGGTGGCTGCTGGTGCAACCATGCATTATTTAAAATCAACCGAACATAATCAGTTGCAACACATCAATGCAGTGCAACGAATTGCTGAAGACAAATATGTTTGGCTAGATAGATTTACGATTCGGAATTTAGAATTAATTGATTCGCCATTTCATGATGGTGTGCCTTTGATAAAAGTGATTGACAAAACACAATCACCCATGGGAGCCCGAATGATGCGCCGTTGGTTGCTTTTGCCGTTGAAAGAAGCAAAACCAATTGAAGAAAGATTATCAGTAGTTGATTATTTTTTACGTTCTTCTCCCCTTTCTGAAGGAGAGGGGCAGGGGGTGAGGTTTTTACTTTCAAATCAACTACAACAACTTGGCGATTTGGAACGATTGATTTCAAAAGTGCCAATGGCAAGGGTTACGCCCCGTGAAGTAGTACAATTGAAAAAATCTTTGTACGGCATTGAAACCATAAAAAACATTTGTACACAAAGCAATCAAACTACTTTGCAAAAATGGGCTGACCAACTCAATCCATGTTTGCATATCAGAAATAGAATTGAAAAAGAAATTTTGCCTGAGCCACCAGCGCTGGCAAACCGAGGCGGAGTCATCGCTTCAGGTGTGCATGAACAATTGGATGAGTTGCGAAATATCAGCAGTTCATCAAAAGATTATTTGCTAAAAATTCAACAAAAAGCAGCAGAAGAAACAGGCATCACTACTTTAAAAATCAGCTTCAACAATGTGTTTGGTTATTATTTAGAAGTAACTAATTCACATAAAAACAAAGTGCCTGCATCGTGGATTCGTAAGCAAACGCTTACCAATGCTGAGCGTTACATCACCGAAGAATTGAAAATTTTTGAAGAAAAAATATTAGGTGCCGAAGAAAAAATTTCAGCCATCGAACAAAATTTGTTTGAACAACTGGTAAAAGATTTAGCAGAATTTGTACAGCCGATTCAGTTGAATGCCACAGTGCTGGCGCAGTTAGATTGCTTAATCAGTTTTGCAACAATTGCTTCTGAAAACAAGTACACCAAGCCACACCTCACTGATGACGGCACTTTGCAAATAAAAGATGGTCGTCATCCTGTCATCGAAAAGCAATTGCCAGTGGGCGAAAGCTATGTGCCAAATGATATTTATTTAGACAGAGATACGCAACAAATTATTATCATCACTGGGCCTAACATGGCTGGAAAGTCAGCACTGTTGCGGCAAACAGCGTTGATAGTTTTGTTGGCACAAGCTGGAAGTTTTGTACCTGCAAACCATGCTACCATTAGTTTGGTAGATAAAATATTTACCCGTGTTGGTGCCAGCGATAACATCAGTAGCGGCGAATCAACTTTTATGGTGGAGATGAATGAAACCGCCAGCATCCTCAATAATATTTCCAACGATAGTTTGGTGTTGCTAGATGAAATCGGCAGAGGAACTTCTACTTACGATGGTATCAGCATTGCTTGGAGCATTGCAGAATATTTGCACAATCATCCTTTGTATAAACCCAAAACGCTTTTTGCTACGCATTATCACGAACTCACTGAA
>JBEANU010000105.1:0-3307 GCA_041165265.1 Bacteroidota bacterium
ATGCCAAAAGAGGGTAGGGCTATTGTGGAAGGGGTAAATATTGTTAGCCGTCACACAAAACCCAATGCTCAAAATACTCAAGGTGGTATCATTAAAAAAGAAGCGCCAATAGCCATTTGTAAATTGATGCTTGTTGTTGGTGGTAAACCAACTAAAGTGGGTAGAAAATTAGTTGATGGCAAATTAGTAAGATTCGCAAAAAAAACTGGCGAAGTAATAAAGTAATTAACACTTAAATTAAAAGAATAGGGATGAAATACACTCCACGTTTAAAAAATAAATATACCAATGAAGTTGTTCCTTCATTAATGAAGAAACATGCATTTAAAAGTATTATGCAAGTACCCAAAATTGAAAAGGTATGCCTTAATCAAGGACTTGGTAAAATTGCAGGAGATAAAAAGCTTATAGATATTGCGCTTGAAGAAATGACAACAATTACCGGTCAACGTGCGGTTACTTCAAAATCACGAAAAGATATTTCCAATTTCAAATTAAGGGTAGGCACCCCAATTGGTATACGTGTTACACTAAGAGGAGAAAAAATGTATGAATTTTTGGATAGATTAATTTCTGTTTCTTTACCTCGTGTACGTGATTTTAAAGGTATAAATGATAAAAGTTTCGACGGAAGAGGCAATTACACCTTAGGAGTTACGGAGCAAATTATATTCCCTGAAATTGATATTGATAAAATAAGTAAGATGAATGGTATGGATATTACAATTGTAACTTCAGCCACTAATGATGCGGATGCAAAAAGTTTGTTACAAGAACTAGGCATGCCTTTCAAAAAAGACTAATTAATTTATTAAAGAAATATACTAAAATAAATGGCTAAAAATTCAATAAAAGCTCGTCAACGCAAAAGAGAAAAAATGGTAAAATTATATGCCAACAGAAGAACTGCAGCTAAGGCAGCAGGTGATTTTGTTGCATTAGATAAGATGCCTAAAAACTCTTCAAAAACAAGGTTAAGAAATCGTTGTCAATTAACTGGTCGTCCTCGTTCTTATTCAAGATACTTTGGAGTTTGTAGAAACAAATTACGTGAATTAGCGATGAACGGAAAAATTCCTGGTTTAAAAAAGGCATCTTGGTAATATAAAGCTTACCGTAAATGCTATCAATCAAATATAAATAAATAATAGATAAATTAAATGAATACCGATCCAATATCAGATTTCCTTACCCGAATTCGTAATGCACAAATGGCTCGTCATCGTATTGTTGAAATACCAGCCTCTAATTTAAAAAAGAAGATGACGGAAATTTTGTATCAAAAGGGATATATTTTGAAATATGTATTTCAAGATTCTGAAAACAAGCAAGGTGTAATTAAAATTGCATTAAAATATGATGCTGTTACAAAATTACCAGCAATTAGAGAGATTGAACGTGAAAGTAGACCTGGTTTGCGTAAATATGCAGGTTCAAAAGAAATTAAACGTGTAAAAAACGGACTAGGTGTAGCTATTGTTTCTACATCAAAAGGAGTTATGACTGATAAAGAAGCTAAGGCTCAAAATGTTGGCGGTGAAGTATTGTGCCATATTTTCTAAAAAGTAAATCATAACTATTATAAAAATTAATAATAATAACAAATGTCAAGAATAGGAAAACAACCCATTGAATTACCAAAAGGTGTTACATTAACTGTAGCATCAAACAATGTGGTAACGGTAAAAGGCCCTAAGGGTGAACTAACTAGAAAAGTAGATAGTGATATAATTGTTAAGGTATCAGGTACTGAAGTTTTAGTTGAACGCCCTAGTGAACAAAAGCGTCATAAAGCTTTACATGGTTTGTATAGAGCATTATTAGCTAATATGGTACAAGGTGTAAATGAAGGATATACTACTAAAATGGAATTGGTGGGTGTTGGTTTTAAGGCTGCTGCTACAGGTCAAAATTTAGATATCGCAGTTGGGTTTTCACACAATATTATCATTCAATTACCAAAAGAAATTAAAGTAAAAGCTGAAACAGAAAAGGGAAGTAATCCAATTGTTACTTTAGAAAGCCACGATAAGGAATTATTGGGTGCAATTGCTGCAAAAATAAGAAGCTTTAGAAAACCAGAGCCTTACAAAGGAAAAGGTATTAAGTTTGTAGGAGAGCAATTAAGAAGAAAAGCAGGTAAAACAGCAGGTAAGTAAATTTAAACAATCGTAATTTACTATAAAGGAATTACGGCAAATAAATATTATGAAAATAAATCATAGCAAAACAAGAAGAGAAAAAATTAAATCGAGTAGTCGTCATAAGGTTGAAGGAACTACAGAAAGACCTCGTTTATGCATATTCAGAAGCAATACTTCAATGTATGCTCAAATTATTGATGACAGTTCTTCAAAAACAATATGTGGCGCTTCGTCAAACGATAAGTCATTGAAAGTAAACAAAGGAACAAAATCTGAGATGAGCAAATTGGTAGGAAAAGCTATAGCTGAAAAAGCAATTGCTGCAGGAATAAAATCTGTGGTATTTGATAGAAACGGTTTTTTGTATCATGGAAGAGTAAAAGCAGTAGCCGAAGGTGCTCGTGAAAATGGTTTACAATTTTAATTATTAATTCAAACAAAGAAATTAATTACATGTCAGCAAATATTCAACGCGTTAGAACAAGCGAATTAGAATTAAAAGAAAAATTAGTTAATGTTGGCCGAGTTACTAAGGTAACTAAAGGCGGTAGAACATTTACATTCTCAGCACTTGTTGTTGTAGGGGATGGAAACGGAGTAGTAGGTCATGGTTTAGGTAAAGCTCGTGAAGTAAGTGAAGCTATTACTAAAGCTACAGAAGATGCTAAGAAAAATTTAGTAAAGGTTCCAATTTTAAAAGGCACTATACCTCATGAGCAATTAGGAAAATTTGGCGCTGGTAGAGTTCGTATTGCACCGGCTTCACATGGTACTGGTGTTATTGCAGGTGGTGCTATGAGAGCTGTATTGGAAAGTGCAGGAATAACTGATGTATTAGCTAAATCTTTGGGCTCATCAAATCCTCACAACGTAGTTAAGGCAACGGTGGATGCATTAGCACAATTACGTGATCCTTTGACTGTTGCGAACAACAGAACAATCTTAATGAATAAAGTATTTAACGGATAATTAAAAAAATGCAATTATGGCTAAAATAAAAGTTACACAAGTAAAAAGTACTATTGATAGAAAGTTTGATCAAAAAGCAACCATGAAAGCTTTAGGTATAACTAAGTTAAACCGAACTGTGGAACATGAAGCTACTCCTCAAATTTTAGGAATGGTAAAAAAAGTTGCTCATTTAGTTAAAGTGGAGCATTAAT